>JAZNIJ010000239.1:0-73885 GCA_045577455.1 Eubacteriales bacterium | reverse complement strand
GCACCTGCAGGGATTACTGCACCCTTTGGAATAACTACATTGCTTCCAACAAGGGTTATATCCTTACCTGCAGACATCGGTTCGCCAACAACTGCATTTGCCGAAACAACGCTATCGCTATCTATAACAGAATAATCAACCCTAGCTCCTGAGGAAATAACAACATCACTCATAATAACAGAATCTGTTACAACTGCACCGCTTTCAACAATAACACCCGGAGAAATTACAGAATTGATTATTGTCCCGTAAATCTCGCTGTCTCCCGCTACCATACTGTTTATTTGCTTACTGTTATTTGCAATATACTGTGGTGATCGTGGAGCCGATTTTGAGAAGATTCTACTGTTTCTATCGTGAAGATCCAACGTTGGATTGTCTCCCAAAAGATCCATATTTGCTTCCCAAAGACTGCTTATTGTTCCAACATCCTTCCAATAACCGTCAAATCTGTATGCAAACAATCTTTCTCCCGCACCAAGCATTGAAGGAATTATATTTTTTCCGAAGTCATTTTCGCTGTTTGCATCGTTTTCATCCATTTCAAGGTATTTATAGAGCTTATCGGCAGAAAACACATAAACGCCCATAGACGCCTTTGTACTTTGGGGATTCTTTGGCTTTTCCTCGAAATTAACAATTTCCATATCATCGTTGGTTGTCATAATTCCAAACCTCGATGCTTCTTCTATTGGAACATCAATTACGGCAATGGTGCAATCTGCATTCTTTTTCTTATGGAAGCTAACCATTTCTCCGTAATTCATTTTATATATATGGTCTCCCGAAAGCACAACAACATATTCGGGGTCATATCTTTTAATAAAGTTAATATTCTGGTAAATGGCATTTGCTGTTCCCTTATACCAGTCTGCCTTTTGCATTCCCTGATACGGGGGTAACAAAGTAACTCCACCGTATGCTCTGTCCATATCCCACGCTTGACCGTTACCGATATAATCGTTAAGAGCCAACGGCTGATACTGTGTGAGAACACCAACAGTGTCTATACCTGAATTGATGCAATTTGAAAGGGGAAAATCTATTATTCTATATTTACTTCCAAAAGGCACTGCAGGTTTTGCCTGCTGTCTTGTAAGAAGATACAATCTGCTCCCCTGACCACCTGCAAGAAGCATTGCAACGCATTCTTTCTTTTTAACCATAAAACCAACCGCCTTTTCTTAAATGTCAGCAATTATTTTTTTTCTAATTAAATAAAGTCCCGTAAGAGGAGGAACATTAACTCTCAGATAATTATCACTTGCCACAAGTTTCTTTTCTCTGAGCATACCGTGTCCGCCAAACCTTTCGTCATCACTATTAAGCAAAATATCATATTCTCCGTTTTCTTCAACAGGAAGATAATAATTCATATATGCATTCGGTGAAAAATTCAAAATAACATAAACAATATTTTTGTGGGAGTCCCGTCTTTCAAAAGCGTAGATATTGTTATCTCTGTCATCAGCGGAAATCCAATGAAAGCCGTCAAAAGAATCTTCTATTTCCCACATTGGTTTATGGGTGAGATAAAAATGATTAAGCTCTTTATTATATGTTTGATAAGCTCTGTGTTTATCATATTTAAGCATAAACCACTCAAGAGAATTTGCATAATCCCACTCTCTGAACTGTGCGTACTCACAGCCCATGAAAATCAGTTTTTTTCCGGGATGAGCAAACATATATGCCAAATAAGTTTTTGCGCAAGCAAACTTTTGCTCATAGTCACCAAACATCTTATCAACCAAAGAACGTTTACCGTGAACAACCTCATCATGTGATATAGGCAAAATATAGTTTTCAGAAAAAGAATACATCAATGAAAATGTCATCTTATTATGAACACATTTTCTGAAAAAACTATCCGTTTCTATATAATCAAGGGTGTCGTTCATCCACCCCATATTCCATTTCATAGAAAAGCCGAGACCGTCTTTTGCAGTTATACCGGGATACGATGTTGCTTCCTCGGCAATCATCAATGCATCGGGTACTTCTTCTCGTACAACCTTATTCAGCTTTTTGAAAAAAGCAATTGCTTCGAGACAATAGTTACTTCCATCAGGGTTTGGGTTCCATTCCCCCGGCTCTCTGCCGTAATCAAGATACAGCATAGAAGAAACTGCGTCTACGCGAAGTCCGTCAACATGATATTCCTTAAGCCAATATAAAGCGTTTGAAACAAGAAAAGACTGAACCTCCGTTCTTCCAACATCAAAAGCTCTTGTACCCCAACCCTTATGTTCTTTTCTGTCTTCCCCCTGATATTCGTAAAGACATCCACCGTCAAACTCATATAAACCGTGAGCATCCTTGGGAAAATGAGCAGGAACCCAATCGAGAATCAGCCCTATCCCCGAAATGTGAAGCTTATTAACAAAATACTTAAAATCTGAAGGCGTACCAAAACGGCATGTAGGAGCATAATAACCACATACCTGATATCCCCAAGAGCCGTCAAAAGGATGTTCGGCAATGGGCAAAATCTCAACATGAGTATATCCCATTGATTTTACATAAGGAACAAGCTCATCCGCTATATCCTTGTAATTTTTATATGACCCGTCATCATTTCGTTTCCATGATCCCAAATGAACCTCATAAATGTTCATAGGAATTTTAAGGGCTTTATATTCACTCAATGAAGAAGAAAGCTTTTTTCTTCCTTTCAGATATTCTGCATCATCCCATTTGAAGCTATCTTCGGAAAGAACATCATAAATCACAGATGCACCCGGATACGCCTGCTCAGAAGAGAAAGCATACGGGTCACCTTTATAAAAGGTCCTGCCGTCTCGCTCTATAAGATACTTGTATTTCATACCGTCTACAATCTCAACAGTATCAACATAGACACCCCATATACCGTCAGAACAAACCATAGGGATTCCGTTTTCCCAATCGCAAAAATCTCCAACTAAGCATACTCTATCAGCAGACGGCGCCCATACTCTGAAAACATATCCGTTTTTATACGGATGAGCTCCTAAATATTTATATGTCTGATAATTTGTTCCTTGGCGAAATAAATATTTGGCAAATTCATCACTTTCGTCAGTGGGAATATTATTATTGTTATTAAAATTATTTTTCATAATCTGCCCTTTATTCCTTATCAAAACACTAAACATTTATTTCAAAAATATTATACAACAAAAAAAGCAAAAAATCAACACTAATTATACTTTTTTTAAATTTTTATTATATTTTTTTGTTGATATTTTTTACAAATTGTTTCGGTTTTATTTTCATGTCAAGATTTGTTTTTGAATAATATACCATCCATTTTCAAATGAATATGCAAAAGTGACCCCGTCAGCAAAATTAAATATATGATCAAAAATACCGGGAATAACTGTTTCTCCGTTTTTATCAATAACCTTTAATTTTCCATCAGAAACAATAGCAAGCCCTTCACGGTAGTCATTTGCATAAGAATACTCAGGATATACTTTCCATCTGCCGTCACTGCCCATATATCCCTTTTTACCGTTTTTTTCAAGTAGTATCATACCATCCGAACAGCCGACAACTCGGTAATCTGCGGGAGTTTCAAGAATTGCACCGTTTGGTTTCAAAACAATATTTTTACTTCCGTCAGATGCCAAGGTAATGTTGTTTTTAACAAAGCCGATACCCATGCCTGTTTGGGGAACAAAATAGTTTGTTGATATTTTCTTTCCATCCATATCATACAAATACAGATTTTTATTCTGAGTTGCAAAAATTGCAACCCCCTCACTTATTCCGTATGCATAGGTAAAAGAGGCGCTGACAACTATTTTTCCTTCTGAATTCTTAAGACCCCATTTTCCGTTACTTTTATAGAATGTAGCAGAATCATCAGATTCAAAAAAATATCTCGGTTCGTTGGCGGTATATCTTGTTTCATTTGATTCTGTAACTGCACCGTTTTGGAGAAAATAATACTTTCCGTCTTTTTCAAACAATGCGTTACCGTTTAAATCTCTGAGTCCGATAAAATTATAACCCAAAAGAACCGATGTTAAATCGTTACCCGACTTATCAAAAATTCTATCTCCCGCGAAAATGTACCCCAAAGAATAGGATACATTTTCGGGAGTAAATCCATCAAGATAACTAATTTTGTCGATTTTAATACCCAACTCATCTGAAAAAACAGCTTCCGTTATTTTTCCGGAACAATTGTACCGCGAATTAACGGACTGTATAATCTGCTCAAAGGTTAAAGCAATTTCTTCCGAAACTTCTTCTTCGATTTCAGAAATATCCGCCCACTCCGGGTTCTCCTCATTGCTTTGAGCAATTTCTTCAAATGATATTGCCTCTTCTTTTTTTCCCTCTCCTACAAAAAGAACCGTTAACAAGCCCAAAGCGATGGAAAGCAAAAAAAGTATGGCAGTTGATATTGTTTTGGATGAAAATTTTATCTTCATATTTGTTATCGAACCTTTTAATTATCGTACCTTAAAAAGTTTAAATCTGCATTGTTATATTTTTTCTACACCAATGGTAACCTTTTCTCCGTTGATATCCCATTCCTTAGCAGCGTGATATTCAACATCAGATACAAATTCTTTTGCAAGAACATCGTTCATAATACCTTCGATGTTTTTAGATGCAACTGAAACTATCTTTTCATTACCGTAAATATACAGCTTGATATTATCCATAACCTCAAAGCCGGAATCTTTACGCATTGTCTGAATTTTGCTAACAAGCTCTCTTACAATACCTTCTTCGATAAGCTCTTCAGAAAGATTTGTATCAAGTGCAACAGTTATTCCAAAATCAGAAACTGATTCAAAACCAACTGTCTGAGCAGTTGAAATAAGCAAATCGTCTTTAGTGAGAACAACTTCAACACCGTCAAAGTTAAACTTCAAAGCACCATCACGATTAAGAGTATCCATTGCTTCGTTACCGTCAAGCTCGGCAAGTGTTGTCTTAATTAAGCCGAGCTGTTTACCGTATTTTGGCCCAACGGTTTTAAGCTGTGGTTTAAAGCTATATGAAGTGAAGCCCTTAACATCTCCTGTAAACACAACTTCTTTAACATTAAGTTCTTCTTCAACAATATCAATATAAAGCTTTGTCAAATCAAAATCCGCTTTAACATACATCTTACCGATTGGCTGACGGTTTTTGATATTGGCAAGGTTACGGCAAGCTCTTCCCAAAAATACAACATCAAGAACATGCGTCATATTAAGTTCAAGCTCTGAATCTATGAAGCTCTCATTGCATATCGGGAATTCGCAAAGATGAATACTTTCGGGAGCAGTTTCATCAACTGAGCGTACAAGGTTCTGATAAATCTCCTCTGCCATAAACGGAATCATAGGAGCGCAAACCTTAGCGAGAGAAACAAGGGATGTATAAAGGGTCATATAAGCGTTTATCTTATCCTGTTCCATTCCCTTAGCCCAGAAACGCTCACGACTTCTGCGAACATACCAGTTACTCATATCATCAACGAATTCCTGTAATGCTCTTGCTGTTTCTGTTATTTTATAATTTTCAAGATTATTATCAACGGTCTTTATCAGAGTATTGAGTCGTGAAAGCATCCATTTATCCATAACAGACAACTTATCGTATTCCAGCTTATATTCAAGAGGATTGAAGTTATCTATATTTGCATAAAGCACAAAGAATGCATAGGTATTCCATATAGTACCCATAAACTTGCGCTGACCTTCAACAACTGCTTTACCGTGAAAACGGTTTGGCAACCAAGGTGCGCTGTTGGAATAGAAATACCAACGAATTGCATCTGCACCATATGATTCAAGAGCTTCAAATGGGTCTACAGCGTTTCCTTTGGATTTAGACATTTTCTGTCCGTTTTCATCCTGAACATGGCCGAGAACAATAACGTTTCTGTACGGTGCTTTATCGAAAAGCAATGTTGAAATTGCCATCAATGAATAGAACCAACCTCTTGTCTGGTCCACTGCTTCAGAGATGAAATCCGCAGGGAACTGAGCGTCAAAAAGGTCTTTATTTTCAAATGGATAATGATGCTGTGCAAAAGGCATTGCACCGCTGTCGAACCAACAGTCAATAACCTCGGGAACTCGTTTCATTTCTCCGCCACATTTGGGGCATTTAAGAGTTATTCTATCGATATGAGGTCTATGAAGCTCAACATCTTCAAAAGAAGTTGTTGCCATTTCTTTAAGCTCTGCCTTGCTTCCTATTGCGTGTTGATGTCCGCAAGAACATTCCCAGATATTAAGAGGTGTTCCCCAATAACGGTTACGGCTTATTCCCCAATCCTGAATATTTTCAAGCCAATCACCAAATCTTCCCTTACCAACGCTTTCAGGAATCCAATTAACTGTATTGTTGTTTTTAATAAGCTGTTCTCTAACAGCGGTCATTTTGATAAACCAGGATTCTCTTGCATAATAAATAAGTGGTGTATCACATCTCCAGCAATGAGGATAGCTATGTTCAAAGTTTGGAGCAGAGAAAAGGAGTCCTCTGATTTCAAGGTCTTTTAAAATCTCTTTGTCTGCTTTTTTGCAGAACATTCCTGCCCATTTTGTTTCTTTTGTCATTTCACCCTTGGAATCAACAAGCTGGACAAATGGAAGGTCATATTTCTTTCCAACTTTATTATCATCTTCACCGAATGCAGGTGCTATATGAACGATACCTGTACCGTCAGTGAGAGTTACATAATTATCGCAAACAACATAATATGCTTTTTTATCCGGCTTCGCAAAATCAAACAACGGCTCGTATTCTGTATACTCCAAATCCTTGCCAACATATTCTTCAAGCACTTCATATTCTTCCCCAATTACAACAGGAACAAGCGCCTCAGCAAGAATATAAACATATTCGCCTGTTTTGATTTTAACATATTTTTCATCGGGGTTAACACAAAGGGCAACATTAGATGGCAATGTCCAAGGGGTTGTTGTCCACGCAAGGAAATACTCCCCTTCTTTACCCTTTATTTTAAATCTTGCAATTGCAGACTTTTCTTTAACATCCTTGTATCCCTGAGCAACTTCGTGAGATGACAAGGGGGTTCCGCAACGAGGGCAATATGGAACAATCTTATGACCCTTATAAAGAAGTCCCTTTTTCCATATTTCAGAAAGTGCCCACCATTCGGATTCTATAAAATTATCGTGATATGTTACATATGGGTCATCCATATCAGCCCAGAAACCAACAGTTCCTGAGAAATCTTCCCACATACCCTTATATTTCCAAACAGATTCTTTACATTTTTCAATAAAGCCATCAAGACCATATTGTTCAATCTGTTCTTTGCCATCAAGCCCCAAAAGCTTTTCAACTTCAATTTCAACAGGAAGACCATGGGTATCCCAACCTGCTTTTCTTGGAACCATATATCCCTTCATTGTTCTGTAACGAGGAATCATATCTTTTATAACACGGGTAAGGACATGACCGATATGTGGCTTTCCGTTTGCTGTTGGTGGGCCATCATAGAAAACATACGGCTCACCTTCACGGCGTGAATCTATACTTTTTTCAAATATTTTATTTTCTTTCCAGAATTTTTCAATATTTTTTTCTCTCTGAACAAAACTGAGTTCAGACGAAACCTTTTTATACATTTTATTCCTCCGTATTACAATGAAGTTACTCTGTTTTCAATTTCGTTGCAGAGCTTTTCAATAAGCTCGTCAACGGGAAGCACTGCACCGCCTCTTATTGCAGCAGTTCCTGCTGTTGCTTCTTTTTCACCAACAACTAAAATATATCTTATCTTCTGAAGCTGTGCTTCTCTTACCTTGTAGTTCAAGGATTCAGAACGATCATCAACCTCACATCTTATTCCCTTTGCTTTGAGCTTTTCGGCAACAGACAAAGCGTAATCACGCTGAGCATCTGTTATTGGAAGGATTTTTGCCTGAACAGGAGCAAGCCAAAGTGGGAATTTTCCTGCAAAATGCTCTGTGAGGATACCGATAAATCTTTCAATTGAACCGAATACAACTCTATGAATCATTATTGGACGATGTTTCTGACCGTCTGCACCAATATAATCAATATCAAATCTCTGTGGAAGCTGGAAATCAAGCTGGATTGTTCCGCATTGCCATGTTCTTCCAAGGCAATCTTCAAGGTGGAAGTCAATTTTAGGGCCATAGAATGCTCCGTCACCTTCGTTAATCTCATAAGCCATTCCAAGCTCGTCCAAAGCCGCCTTTAAACCATTGGTTGCCATATCCCAATCTTCAATGCTTCCAAGGTGGTCTTCAGGCATTGTTGAAAGCTCAATGCTGTATTTGAATCCAAAGAGAGTATAAACCTCATCAATAAGACGAACAACGCCCTTTATTTCATCGGTAATCTGTTCTTTTGTCATAAAGATATGAGCATCATCCTGAGTGAAGCATCTTACCCTCATAAGACCGTGTAAAGCACCTGCCTTTTCATGGCGATGAACAAGACCAAGCTCGCCAACACGCATTGGGAGCTCTTTATATGAATGTGGCTTCATATTATAAACCAAAAGACTTCCCGGACAGTTCATTGGCTTAACAGCAAATGTGCTTTCATCAATTTCAGATGTATACATATTCTGGCTGTAATGTGCCCAATGTCCTGATGTTTCCCAAAGAGTTTTGGTGAGCATCATAGGAGTGCTTATTTCTACATAACCCTCTCTTGTATGAATCTCTCTCCAGAACTTCATAAGCTCGTTTTTAACAATCATTCCCTTTGGAAGGAAGAATGGGAAACCAGGGCCTTCATCCATAATTTCAAAAAGCTCAAGCTCTTTGCCCAATTTTCTATGGTCGCGTTTTTTTGCTTCTTCAATTCTGTCAAGATATTCTTTAAGCTCACCTGCAGTTGGGAAAGCAATACCGTATATTCTTGAAAGCATTTTATTTTTCTCGTCGCCACGCCAATATGCGCCTGCAACCTTTGTGAGCTTGAACGCTTTAACTACAGATGTGTATGCAACATGAGGTCCTGCGCAAAGGTCGAAAAATTCGCCCTGTTCGAAAAAGCTGATATCATCACCTTCAGGAATATCTGCCAAAAGCTCTGCCTTATATGGCTCGTTTGCAGAATTTATTTTTGCAAGAGCTTCTTCTCTTGAAAGAGTGAATCTCTTGAGAGGAAGGTTCTCTTTAACTATTTTCTTCATTTCTGCTTCTATAGCATCAAAGTCTTCAACAGTAAATGGAGTTTCTCTGTCGAAATCGTAATAAAATCCTTCTTTAATAGCAGGACCTATGGTCAATTTCGTTTCAGGATAAAGTCTTTTAACTGCCTGAGCCAAAATATGGGAAGCAGTATGCCAAAACGCCTTTTTTCCCTCTTCTTCGTTAAAAGAAACATCTGAGATGCTTCCGTCGTGAGCAATGACCTTCATAATTGTACCATGCGCAACAATGCGCCCTTTCATATAATATATTGTTTTAAGTAAATAATACACGCAATTTAGCAAATGTTACAAAGCATAAAATATACAATCCTACACTTTCACATTCTTATTCAAGATGATACCATATTTTCTTTTCTCTGTCAATGTTTTTTCTAAAAATTACCTGATAATTATCAAAAATTAAGCTTTATTTATTGACTTTTTAAAAAATACCACCAGCAGTATTATGTATTGTTTTAAAATCAGGTATCATAAAAACTAAAGAGCTTAATGTAACTGTTTACATCAAGCTCCTTGCTAAATTATTTGATTTTTATTTTAAAAATATTGTAGCAACCAGCAAATTGTTTTGAAACTCAATTCTGAGGTTTCACAATGTCACCATCAAGATTTTTCCAAACAAAGCATCCGCTTTCAAAAAGAACATATCCCCTATCACTTTTGTTTTTTGGAATTGAAACAGATCCTGGATTGATATATCGAACCCCATCAACAACTCTATCGGTTGGGATATGAGTATGACCAAAAGCAACAACTGAATTTTTGGGAGCCGCTAAAGGCGTATCGGGGTTAAATTTATGACCGTGGGTTGCATAAATTGTTACACCATCTGCATTTATAACTGCCGTTTCAGACAAAATTGGAAATTCTAACATCATCTGATCAACTTCACTGTCGCAATTCCCCTTAATTGCAACTATTTTTGCTTTGTATGAATTAAGCAACGAGGCAACCTTTTTACAATCGTATTCCATTGGTAAATCATTTCTTGGGCCATGATAAAGAATATCCCCAAGAATCAAAACCAAATCAGCCGACTCTTTTTCAATCATACGGAATAATTTTTCCGCACAAGCATATGACCCATGTATATCTGATGCAATAACAATTTTCATCTATAACTCCAAACTAAAACTTCTTTTCTTTTTTATTTTGTTTTATCAATGCTTTTATAAATGCAAAAGTTTCTTTTTCGCCTTTTTCTGATAGCATAACAAGCCACCCTCTCAAAATCTCTGCAGTTTTTGGATGCATTTGAGTTGCAGCTTTTCCTTGGTTGAAATATTCAAGTGAGGAAGAATCCGAATATGATTTTCCCTTATATATTTTGCTTGCAGCAACTCTATCGCAAAACATTTCAGCAACATATCTTAAAGGCATTTCAACCGGCTCGTAATGCTTCGTTGCAGGATTAACATCGACCCAATACTCAAAATGATGTTTATTGCGCCCCTTATGATGAAGCCACGCTGATGAATAGCCAAAAATTTCCCTTTCTCGCTCATTTGGGCTTCTTATTCCTTGATAATACTTCACCCCACAAAGAAACTCTGAAGGAGAATATTTAGACAAGTCATGCCTTAACCCCTGAAATCCGATTCCAATTTTAAAGCAATGAGAAATAACCTGATGCCTATGCTTTGTTATGGTTTTTAAATGACGAAAAAAATGCATTATTGCCTCTTACATAAATAATTTATTTACCAACACAAAATTTCGAGAAAATTTCATCAACTATTGCCTCTGAAACTTTTCTTCCCTCAAGCTCTCTCAATGATGCTATAGCTTCTTCGATATCAAAGCCAGCGATGTCCTGAGTGAACCCATCAAGAGCAATAATTGCGTTATTAACTGCTCCAAATGCTTTATTAAGAGCAGAATACTGACGAGCATTGATAATTATTTCGGAATTAACATCAACCTCTTTTTCACCGCATATTTTTCCTATAAGTTCCTTAAGCTGTGAAATTTGGGATTCTTCAGGAGCTATAGCGGAAAAATAACATACATTTGGTAAAACCTTCTCCATTTTTTCGGAAGCCCTACCCTTATCGGCTTTGTTGAGAATGAGAATCGTGCAGTCCTCTTTTCCATATTCTCTCACGCGATGTATAACATTAAAATCATCAGGTTGGAGACCTTCATAAGCATCAGCAACAATAAGAACAAGTTCTGCGTTTTTGATGTATTCTATGCTTTTCTCCATTCCCATCTTTTCAATAACATCATTTGCATCATGAATACCCGCTGTATCTGCAACATTAAGAACAATATCACCAAACCTGATTTTCTCTGTTACAACATCACGGGTTGTTCCTGCAATATCCGATACCAAAGCCCTGTCGTAACCTGCAAAAAAATTCATTATGGAGCTTTTTCCCATATTAGGTCTTCCTGCAATAACAGTTTTAACGCCTTCGGAAATTGCTTTTCCGTATTTGAAAGAATTCATCAACTTTTCAATATCGGATTTTATGTCCTCAAGAATTGATTTCATTTCTTCAACAGAAACATCCGTCATATCTTCATCAGGATAATCTATATATGCATATACAGAAGCGGCAAGCCCGATAAGACGCATTGAAAGCTCATTGATTTTTTTCGAAAGAGAACCTCTGCTTTGATTTGCACTTATACTGAGATGCTTATCAGTAACCGCATCAATAATTCCTCCAATTGCTTCTGCCTGAGAAAGAGTGAGCTTTCCATTAACAAACGCACGCCTTGTGAATTCACCTGGACCTGCATACTCTGCACCTGCAGACAAACAAGCGCGAAGCAACCTTTGAGTTACCAAAATACCGCCATGACAGCTAAGCTCAACAGTATCCTCACCCGTAAAGCTATGGGGATTTTTAAAGAAAACTGCTAAACCGTCATCAAAAGTACCTTCTGCATCGAAGAAATTTCCATACACTGCAAAACCAGGTTTGTATTGACTCAACTTTTTTCCCGATTTTGGGGAAAATATTTTTGATGTTATATCATAGGCATCCTTGCCGGATATTCGGATAACAGCAATTCCTCCCTTTCCATAAGGAGTTGAAACTGCAGCAATTGTTTTTTCAAAATTCATTAAAGCTCACCTGTTTCAATCTTCTTTTTTGTGCCCTCAGCATCAGTTACATACATTTTATACCATGTATTAAATACAAGAATTGACCATATTTCGTGATACAAATCGCGCTTACCTTTTCTATGGTCTTCAAGGAGCTTCAAAGCTCCGTTTTTATCGATATATTCCTCAGCACATTCTGTTATAATTTTTTCCTTTGCCCAATCGTAAAGCTCATCTTTAAGCCATACTCTCACAGGAACAGGGTATCCCAACTTTGGTCGAACAATTGTTTCTGCATTTAGAATGTCTCTAAAAGCATCTCTTAATATATACTTTGTTGTGTTTTCAGTCAGCTTATCTCCATCGCACAAAGTTCTTGCAACATCATAAACCTTTTTATCAAGGAATGGAACCCTAACTTCAAGAGCATTTGCCATACTTAACCTATCACCCTTAACAAGGATATCAGAAGGAAGCCATGTGTTAAAATCACAATACTGCATTTTCATTGCAGAAGTGTACCCCTCTGTTTTAGCATATATGGAAGCTGTTCTGTCTGTGAAAGAAACATTTGGGTCAAAAGTTTTTAAAAATAACTTTTTGGCTTTTTCTGTGAAAACAAAGGAGTTTCCAACAAATCTTTTTTCAACTGGGATAAGACCTCTTTCCAAAAGATTTTTTCCCTTCATTCCTGCAGGCATCATTTTATACAAAAGCTTTAACGGTGCTTTTATAACGCAAGGAAGATTTGCAATTTTGTCCGCACTGCGAGAGCTATCATAAACTCTATATCCCGCAAACATTTCATCTGAGCCCTCACCAGAGAGAACAACCTTAACATGGCGAGCTGCTTCCTTGCATATGAGATAAATCGCAACAACAGATGGATCTGCAACAGGAGAATCAAGATGATATATTACCCTTTCATATGATTTAAGGAAATCATCAAGATTACATTCCAATAAAATATGATCTATATCAAGATGGGAAGAAATACCCTTTGCATCTGCAAGCTCTGTATACCCTTTAACATTGAACCCGACAGTAAACGCCTTAATTCCAGGTTGCAATTTGCTTGCAACAGCAGTGATAACCGCCGAATCTATACCGCTTGAAAGAAAGCTACCAAGAGGTACATCGCTGAGCATATGGGCAGCAACACTTTCTTCAACGGTTTCACGAAGTTTTTTTCTTTTAACTTCATAGGATGTTTTTACATCGGGTGCAAAGGATTGTGCATAATACTCCTTTATTTCAGCACTCTGCGAAAACATCATATAAGAACCCTTTGGGAGTATTTTAATTTCATTTGTTATTGTATCCGGCTCTGTAACATATTGAAATGTAAAATAATTCTGCAATCTTTCATTGTTTACATCAAATGCTTCATACTCACTATCAAAGAAAAACGCTTTCATTTCACTTGACAGCTTTATACCGTTATCAGTAAATCTGTAATATAATGGCTTTATACCAAAAGGATCTCTTGCAGCAAAAAGAGATTTGTTTTGTTTATCATATATGAGTATTGCAAACATACCACGGAGCTTTTTAACAAACTCTGCGCCCTCTCTCATATACAGATTCACAATAACTTCTATTTCAGAATTGGTTGAAAAATCAACACCTTCCTTTTCCAATTCTTTTTTTAATTCAAGATAATTATATATCTCGCCATTAAAAACTGAAGCATAGTTGCCACATTTTGAAACAAAAGGTTGGCTTCCACCATCAAGGTCAATAATACTCAATCTGCGAAAAGCAAAAAGCGCATTATCTCCCTTATATATTCTGCTGTCATCCGGTCCGCGATGTCGGATGCAGTTTGACATTTTTTCTATTTCGGGTAAATATTTTTCTATATCATCGTTATTAACGAAAATTCCTGCAAAACCGCACATTATTTTAAATTCCTTTTCATTTGTTAATATCAAACCTTGTATATAACTTAGAATAATGATATACAGAAATAAACAAGGTTAAAATCATAATTCCCGAAAATGTTGGTCTCCATATAGGACAGATTATATTTGCACCGCCCGCAGACAAGCCAATAAAAAAGAATACCTCGCCCAAGCGGTAATCCTGCATGGATTTCCATCCGAATATTTTTTCGTATGAATCTGATGTTATCTGATGAACTTTTCTAAAATACAAATAAGTGAAAACTATATATCCAAGTGCAATAAAAGCTCCAATCACTAAATGCCACATTGTTATATCCCATAGCTCAAGTATGATATTCTCAACAAAAAACATTTTATAAATAAAAGTTACTCCCTGAAATATAATTGCAAGGGAAAAATATTTAAATATGCCTTTTAAATTAACATAATCTTTAATTAAAACAAGTCCAAGCGCAGAAAAAATAACCGAAAGGAATTCTGGTAGAAAATGAACTGAATCTATAACAAAATCATAAACGAAAATATGGGACACGAGAATCAGAGCATTACCAACATAAAGCCCAAAAAACTTAACGGGAATACCGTCTTTTGAATAATCGTTAAGATACATTTCCTTTAACTCAGAATTTAGCTTTTCATCTTTTTTAAGAGCTTTTCTAAATCTGAATATATATCTGAGCCATACAATGGCAAGTACCAAAGAAACCAAAAAGCAAAAAACAACAACGTATTTTTCCATTCTTAAAATAGATGCATAATCATTATTGGGAGATAAGTCATTTTGTGAATCAACTTCTATAATAGCAAATATTTCGGGAATAACAACCAGCAATGCCTTTGCAACAATATAGACTCTCGTTATAAATTTTGGTTCATATGCAGATGGTATATCGCTACTTCCATGACGGTCTGTTAAATAGTCTATGCCATTAAATATGTTATTACAAGCTCCAAGCCCAAGCATAACAGTTAACGCCATATAGGAAAAAGTGAGGGTTAAATTCCAAGATGAATCCATTTTAAATGTATTGAACATCAAAATAAAGAACAAAAAGGAAACACCGCACAGATATTTTAACTGTTTAACTCCATATTCCATATCACCGTTGAGTCTTTTTGGCAAATCCAACGCGGCAATCAAAAAGAAATATCCAATAAAATCAGGTAAAAAATCAACAAGTCCAACCAAGGGATTGAACAAAAAAATCAAACCAACCGTCAACAAAGGTGATCCGAAAAAATTCAGTTTAAACTCTTTTTTGCTTAGTTTTTCATTCATCCGCTTCTTCGTCCTCTACATCGCTTTCATAAGCGAAAGTTACAAAACATCCGTGAATATATATAAAATTCAGTATTATCACAAGAAAATGTGCAAGAGTTACTGCTGTAACGAGAGCCAAATTTGCTCCTCCTGCCGTAATCAAACCCCACAGAGAAAAGAAGATAATATTTATTGCAGAATTACGTTTTGCCTTTGACTTTCTTTTTAACTCCCTTGTTTTTTCACAAAGTGGTATAATTGCCTGATAAAAGAAATAATGAAAACAGAGAGAGCCAAAAATAAAAAAAGCATTGAAAATGGCATCTGCTATTTTTGCACCTTTACTGCGTTTTGATGATGACTTAATTATACCTTCTTTGGAAGATTCAATAATATCATCTTTTTTTTCGGTATTCCCTGTACCTTCCCCGTTATCAACAGATTCAGATGATGTGGAAAGTGAAATTCCAAGCTCCTCCAAGGTTTCTTCATCATACGAAACCTTTGTATACTCTTCCTTCATTATACCGAGCTCAAAAACAGTATCAACAAAGCCGAAAAGATTAAAGCAACCAACGGGAATAAGAATCAATATTGCAATTGCGCATTTTTTGAATTCTTTCCCAATATTTTTAGATAGCTTGAGAATAGCCACAAGCATAACTATGTAGCCAATAAGGTCTGCCCCTGTTGAATAGAAGCAAAGAAATATATATCCTAAAGCTAAAAGTCCAAATCCCATAACAACCCCGTTTATAATCCTGTTTTAAATATACTACCTGATTTTCTCAAATGAATAAAAATGCACCTTTACCCGTTTTGGGACACTAAAAGTCCCAAAACGGTTTTATGTTAAACTTTATTTATCTTCGGAGTTTGCCATAACAGAGCCACAACATTTTTTAAACTTCTTACCGCTACCGCATGGGCAAGAATCATTTGGCCCAACTTTTTTTACTCCTGTTTTTGTAACTGTAACCTTCTTTTGTGGCTCTTGACCTTTCAAAGAAGTATTTGCAGCTGTCATTACCTGCTTTCTCTCAACACGCTGAACAGGTTTCACAGTAAGAACACCTCTTACAGTACCCTCACGAATAGATTCTATCATCGCATCGAACATATCTGCGCCCTGAATTTTATATTCATTTATAGGGCTACGCTGAGCATACGCATAAAGGTTTATTCCTGAAATCAAGTCATCCATAGCATCAATATGCTCAACCCAATGCTTATCAACGGTTCTGAGAAGGATAGCGCGCTGTGCTTCCTTGAATATTTCAGGAGTGAAAAGCTCCTCCTGCTCTGCAAACTTCTTGTCTGCTCTTTCAATAAGCTCATCTTCCAGCTTCTGCCTTGTTATCTCGTTAAGCTCATCAGGAGTATATCTGAAATCTTCGTCGGTTGTAATTATACCCCTGAAAGCGTTTCTTATGCCGTCAAAATTCCATTCGTCTGGAACATCAGCAGATGCATAGCTATCAAGAACTGCAATGATTGTTTCATGAATCATATTCTTGATTTTATCAGTCATATCAGCATCATCAAGAACACTTCTACGCTGGCTATATATAATTTCGCGTTGCTGATTCATAACATCGTCATATTCCAGAACATGCTTTCTTCTTTGGAAGTTTGTTCCTTCAAGACGCTTCTGAGCTGATTCTATGCTACTTGAAACGAGCTTTGCATCAATTGCCTGGTCAGCAGGAATATTGAATCTTTCAACCATGGAAATCAATCTTTCTCCGCCAAACAACCTCATAAGGTCATCTTCAAGAGAGATAAAGAATCTACTCTCTCCAGGGTCTCCCTGTCTACCTGCACGGCCACGAAGCTGATTATCAATACGTCTGCTCTCGTGTCTTTCTGTGCCCAATATAAACAATCCGCCTGCATTTCTTACCTTTTCTGCTTCCGAGCTTATCTCACTTTGAAAGGCATCATGATATGCTTTAAATTTTTCTCTTGAAGCAAGAATTTCTGCATCTTCCGTTTCACCAAAGCTGGTTGCTTCATATATCATTGCCTCATCATAACCTTCAGAACGGAGCTTGTTTTTTGCAAGGAATTCAGCATTACCCCCAAGCATAATATCCGTTCCTCTACCTGCCATATTGGTGGAAATTGTAACAGCACCGAATTTTCCCGCCTGAGCAATTATTTCTGCTTCTCTCTCATGATATTTAGCATTGAGAACATTATGTTTTATGCCGTTTTTAGTTAAAATCTTTGATAAAAGTTCAGATTTATCAATTGATACAGTACCAACAAGAACTGGCTGTCCTTTTTCATGACACTCTTTTATCTGCTCAATTATTGCGTTATATTTTCCCACAACGGTTGTATAAACAACATCATTATGGTCTTTACGAATCATAGGTCTATTTGTTGGAACTTCAACAACATCAAGGGCATAAATCTCACGGAATTCATTTTCTTCAGTAAGCGCAGTACCTGTCATACCTGAGAGCTTTGTATAAAGTCTGAAAAAATTCTGATAGGTTATTGTTGCCTGAGTTTTGTTTTCTTTTTCAACCTTAACGCCTTCTTTTGCCTCTATTGCCTGATGTAAGCCGTTTGAATATCTTCTTCCGTGCATTATTCTTCCTGTGAAAGAATCAACAATGAGAACCTGACCGTCTTTAACGATATAGTCAACCTCATTTTTCATAACGCCTCTGGCTCTCAAAGCGTTATTTATATAGTGCATTATATCATTGTTTTCAATATCACCAAGATTTTCTATACCAAAAAATCTCTCTGCTTTTTTTACACCATTTGTTGTGAGAACAGCAGTTCTTGCTTTTTCATCAACAATATAATCTTCTGCAACATCTTCCTGAGATTCTTTTGCATCTATTTCCTTTATAACAAGCGCTTTAAGGCCTCTCACAAAATCATCTGCCTTTGCATACAAAGGGGAACTGTCATCAGATGGACCTGAAATTATAAGAGGAGTTCTTGCTTCGTCTATAAGAACAGAGTCAACTTCGTCTACAATAGCAAAATTGTGGCCTCTTTGAACCATATTTTTCTTATAGACAACCATATTGTCTCTCAGATAATCAAAACCAAATTCGCTGTTTGTTCCATATGTTATATCAGAGTTATATGCGTTTCTCTTTTCAGCCGGGGGAGTTGCATGAACAACAAGACCAACAGTGAGACCTAAAAATCTGTAAATATTTCCCATCCATTCGCTATCACGCCTTGCGAGGTATTCGTTTACAGTAACAACATGAACACCCTTTCCTGACAAAGCATTCAAATATGCAGGAAGGGTTGCCATAAGAGTTTTACCTTCACCGGTTTTCATTTCAGCAATTCTGCCCTGATGAATGATAATACCGCCGATGAGCTGAACATGATAATGTCGTTTTCCCAAAACTCTTGTTGATGCCTCTCTAACAACAGCAAAAGCATCAGGAAGAATATCATCAAGAGTTTCTCCCTTTGAAAGTCTGTCTTTCAATATCCCTGTTTGGGATTTTAATTCACTATCATTCATAGCATAATACTTATCTGCCAGTGCCTCTATTTCATTTGCTATTTTCTCTACTTTTTTTACTTGTCTATCGCTATATGTTCCAAATAATTTGCTGAATAAACCCATAATCACAGTGGAAGGAATGCTCCCTCTCTGCCCTTTCTTAATTGTACAAATAATAAACTTCGCCAAGTCAATCTATGTCAAATTGTATTATACTATATTTTTTTAGAAATTTCCATAGTTTTTGAAAAATTTTTTTATTATTTTACACTTAATTGTTTTGAAAAAATAACAGAGACCATTATAGTCTCTGTTACTTAATTGATATTTTTTATTTCAGATAGATACACTTTATGTAAATTTAATATAATTACAACTTTATAACGATAAAAACATCAATTAAAACGAAACAGGATGTTGATATATTACAAGCTCCTGCCACCGCCACCCCTGCTTCCGCCACTGCTTCTGCTCCCTCCCGAACCATTGTTTCGGTTTATTTTAACTCGGGTGATGCTTCTATAGAGAAAGATATCTCTTGAATTAACCAACTTAAAAGAATCATTTTTAAGATATTCGTTTGCGTACGGCTGACTTTTTACGGTTTTCAGCTTTGCTTTCATACTACTTACAATGATAAAAGCAATAACCATAGCTATACCGAGAGCAATAACTATTGTAAGGGGTGATGGAGTATCTCGCTTTTCCCAAACTTTTTCGTTACTAAAGATAAATTTTTCAAAACCTTTGTATGGCTCTGTTGACCCTCTTTTGAAATAATCCTCTATATCGTCTAAAACGCTGTCAGTTTTGCTTTCTGTATAAATGTCACTAAGCTCACCGAATGGGGCTATATAAAGTCCGCGATATCCTTTGAACTCATAATAAACAAGGACAACGCCATTTTGGTTTGAACTCAATCCATTAGTATTCATATAGAAAAGCTCTGCCTGAGATTTAGCAGCAGCAAAAGCACTAT
The DNA here is from genome assembly GCA_045577455.1 of Eubacteriales bacterium. Taxonomy (GTDB): domain Bacteria; phylum Bacillota; class Clostridia; order Oscillospirales; family CAG-382; genus SIG653. The sequence goes on along the minus strand of JAZNIJ010000239.1, from coordinate 54,033 downwards.
CTTCGCTATAAATGCTATATGATGTTGATTTCGTTGTAATGAGCATAACCTGCATATCATATTTTTGGTAGCTTTCTTCAAGCAATTCAGCAAGCACAGTTTCTTCGATTTCCGTTAAAACACCCATTTGGTCATTGATGCGGTCTATATTTGATTCATTTTCGGCAGAACCAACGCAGGCAAATGAGAAAAGGGCAAAAAAACACAAAACTAAAGATAATAATTTTGTTTTCATATCACACCTCCACTCAGAAAAGTACAGCTAAAAGTTTTGCCAAACCTACTGCAACAACACCCAAACCTGCAAACAAGCCAATCAGCCAACGCCAATAAGCACCTTTATCAAGAGGAAGGTCGCCAACAAATTTTCCTGTTTGTCCGTTCATGGCAAACACATATTTTTTTCCCTGATAGGTTGTGTTAAGTATCCACACAGGGTAAAGAGCGTATTTGCTATTTTGGTTTGAAAGTTGAATACTGTTTCGTTCCGCTGTTACCGTTGTATATCCCATTGTGGTTTCTCTCAATTTTTCTTCTGAGCTGTTTTTCATTCTTGAATTTGCTCTTAATATACTGTCTTCAACACTTACATCATATCTATTTGCAAGATATCCTGCAAGATATGCAGTTTGAAAATCAACCGCTTCTGAAAAATTGTATGGCTCTATTGATTCCATAATATCATCTGGCATTTTCTCAGAACCATCAACGGGGATGCGTTCAAATCCCATTTCACCTTCTCTTAATAAAGAGTAATAGGTTGTTTCAGTATAACGGTAATCTCCGGTTGACCATGTTCTGACCCTTGATGCTTTATAGCGGGCATTTGCCTTAACATCTGCATCAAATAACCAAAAAGGCACATACAAACTTTTAATTTCATCAATATGATTTTCATCCTTAAATACCTTAGGAAGAAGGTGTTTTCCTTTAAGATGTTCTCGTAACGCCTTTTTTGCATCTTCTTTAGTGAGCTTAAAAGGAATAACATAGTCTGGCTTAAGGTCTCCCGCAACACGCTGAGCAAGAACAATCGGGTTATCGCAGTATGGGCAATTTGTTGCAACAATTGTACTTTCGGTTATTAGCTCGCCACCACATGATTTACAAACGTATGTATTGATGTTTTCGTCTTCGGAAAAAGCATCTTTGTTTGATAAATCCCACTCTGCACTATCTTCAACTTCTGATTCTTTTTTCAAAACATCGTCATATGCCTTAAGAGAATCCATTTCAAACTCTGAATCGCAATAAGGGCATTTCATTTTTTGAACCACGCTATTAAATTCTATAGCACCGCCACAACAAGGACATTTATATTCGAGAATTTCTGACATATCAAAACCTCTCTACGAAAATTTTTCTAAATTAAAAATTATAAAAACGGGCAAAGAAACACAAAAATATGACCTTTGCCCGTTATACCTCAAAGCTGAGATATATTTAAAAACAATTATTTAGTATCATTATCGTTGAAAATATCTCCGCATTCCGGGCAGAATTTAGGAGGATTTTTCGGGTCTTCGGGCTTCCACCCACATTTATCGCAAATATACAAAGTAGCATCCGATGGCTTTTTACTACCACAATTCTGACAGAATTTGCCCATATTTATACTTCCGCAAGAGCATTTCCAACCATTCTCTTCAGGTTTCTTTCCGCCACACTCTGAACAGAATTTACCTGTATTAACTTTACCGCAAGTACATTTCCAGCCGTTTTCTTCCGTCTTTTTATTTCCACACTCGGGGCAGAATTTTCCACTTACATTTGCACCGCAAGTACATTTCCAAGTATTTGACGCAACCCGTGTTGCTTGCTGTTGGTTCTGCTGTCCCATTGCATAAAGCCCTTGAGGGTTCATTCCGCCTGAATTCATTGCCATTCCCATACCCATAAAGCCCGTCATTGCGCCACCTTCATTTGCAGCTGCCATTTTCATTGCCTCTGCCTGAGCAGAAACAAGCGTTGCAGCTCCCATTGTTGGATCACGCATAACAGCAGCGTGCTGAGTTTTTTTGATAAGCTCGGCATCTTCTTCTGGAAGGGTTACAGAGCTGAGAGCAACGCTCCAAACAGAAATACCTCTAAATTTCTGCCATTTTTCCTCAAGCGCAGTTTTAAGAGCGTCTGAAAGTTGAACATTATATGCAGGAAGCTGACTTGGACGAATTTCAAGAGATGACAGATGTCCAAAAGAAGGATGTAATGCACTAACGAATTCCTGTTTCATCTGAGATTCTATCTCAGATTTTTTATATTCTTCCTCAACATTACCGCATATATTTGTATAAAACAAAATTGGGTCTGTGATTTTAAAAGAATACACGCCGCTGCAACGAACAGAAACATCTATATCAAGCCCTAATCTTGAATCTACAACACGGAAAGGTATTGGGTTGGCAGTTCCGAATTTATTATCCATAATTTCTTTTGTGTTGAAATAATAAACTCTCTGGTCCTTACCTGTATCTCCACCATAGGTAAAACGCTTTCCAAATGTTTTAAATGTATCAATGATACCTTTTCCAAAACCGCCGTAAAAAATACTTGGTTCTGTTGACTTATCAAAGGTGTATTCCCCAGGTTCTGCGCAAAGCTCAACAACTTTTCCCTGTTCAACAATAATCATACATTGACCATCGGCAACAGATATTCCCGAACCGTTGGAAATAACATTGTCGTGACCTTTAGTGTTTGAAGACCTTCCTGAAACCTGTTTCTTACCTTTAACAACCAATGTATCGTTTTCCAGTGAGTCACAATAGAAAAACTCTTTCCATTGGTCCGCAGGCGTTCCGCCCATAGAACCAAAAAATGCTTTAATAAGTCCCATAATTTCCTCCTGTTTTTCAAATAAAATCATAATAACTTTGCACAAAAATGATATATAGATTCCTTTTAAATAAAGTTTTCCCAAATCAAAAAGTGCAATATTTATTATAATACTTCATCTTGTATCTCACTAATATCTGCAGATGCACCATGAAATTCTTCAATAGAGCTTGATGTTTCTTCAGTTGAACCTGATGTTTCTTCGGTTGAACCTGATGTCTCTTCAATAGAGTTTAATGATTCATCGTTTGAATTTAATGATTCATCTTCCGTATTTTCGGATATATCCGAAAGAGTTTCTCCCGAAAGGAATAGATCAAGCTGTTCTTCTGAAAAAGTGCTGTCTATTACCTTTACATATTCTATAAGAATTTGTTTGTATGGCATATAATTCTGCGATGTTGCCGCCAAAGAGACTAGATCCACAACATAAATACCAGATATTACACAACCAAAAGCGGCATATTTCTGGTCAAGAGAATTTGAAACAACATCAGATGTTGCAGCGCAAATAAAAAACTGTGTTGTTGCTGAATTATAGTCTCCGTTTTTTCTCGCCATTGAAATTACCCCTTTCTGATGGGGTATTCTGTTTGTATATCCATTTGCATAAAACTCGCCTTTTATGGTTTCAAGCCCTTCCTGACCGTATCCGGTTCCCGAAGGGTCTCCACCTTGAATTATAAAACCCGGAACAACCCTGTGAATTTTAAGCCCATTATAAAACCCATCGTTTACCAAAGAAACAAAATGTCTCACTGTCTCGGGAGCTTCTTCTGGATACAACTCAATCTTCATTATTCCTAAATCTTTAATTCTCATTTCAATGGTTATTGTATTACCGTAAATATTTTCAATCGGCTTGTATTCTTCTGATATGCTTTCTGAAACATCTGCACCTTGAGATTCTTCCGTAAAAGAATCAGAGGAAGAATCAACGGAAGAACATCCGTTAGAAAAAATCATCATTAAAAACAAAATAAATGCTAAATATCTTTTCAAAACCTTTTCCTCATTAGTCTATAGAAGCATCGGGATCAAATCCAAGTCGTTTAAGAGTTTCAACAACATATGATTCTCTGTATTCTTCTCCCGGCTTTCTTTCCATCATAGATTTGAAGAATTCTTCACACGCTGTTTCATAAGGAATCTTTGCGAGAGTTGCAATTATACGAACCGATCTGTCAATGAGCTTTTTATTCGTTGGAAGAACCTGAATCATCCAGTTCGACCATACACGGCCCATCTTTGCCATTGTTGCTGTGCTGAGTATATTGAAAGACAGTTTAACAAGAAGGTGAGTTAAAAGGTCTGTACAAGTTCTTGGAAGTTCTGCAGGGATTCTTATTTCGTTTTCAGAAAGAGTTCCTTCGGGAATATCACCAAAACGAAGGAAAACGCTGCCATCGAACTTACCCTTATTTGCATCAAACCAACCCTTAGCATCTCTTACGCCTGAACCGTTGATATCAATACCAACAAGTCTTGCATAAGGCACACCATAACGAGAATCATCGTCTTCGTTCCCGATGCAGTATTGAAGAACTTCTTCCCCTGCAACCTTTGGAGGGTTATCAATTATATTCTGAGCCGCATTCATTTCAATATAATCTTCTCTTTTCCACTCAAGACCCTTTATAGGACGGCGGAAAATGTGCTGCCATGCAACCTCGTTTGGATAAAGGGGATCTTTTGCATATGCCCAACTTATAATTCCATTCTTATCCTTGAATTTTCTAAAAGGAGGCAACGTGAATGTTGGTTGACGCTCGGTCGTATCTGTAAGGATATCAAGGAGATATTCGTGAGTCAAATATGTAACTCTACCTTTATTTGTATATGTCTCCGTTTCATAATCAACTGCTTTTGCAAGTCCTTCAAGTGCTTCACCGCTTCCGAGAATCTCACCCAGCTTAACAAACCAATCTGCATATTCATCACCTGTAAGGCAAGGTGTTCCAACAACCTTGAATTCGTCTTCGCTAAGGTTATCTTTAAGCCAAGAACCTGCAGCCATTTCCAAAGCCGCACCTGCAACAAGAAGCTCAACGGTTGTTACCTGCATTCTTGTTGAACCTGCAACTGCCATATTACCAACAAAAATAGGAATAGGAATAATATTTTCTCTTGCAAATACCTTGCGAACTCTTTCAAGGTGTTCGCAAAGAATCTCTTTTGGATTACAATAAAGATAATATGTTGTGCATCCTCTCATATCACCTTCAATAACTGAACCGTTGATGCTTGCAGAAAGTCCACATTCTGCAAGACCAATAAGCACATCACCCTTGCCAATGCCTGCCTCTACAACCTGTCTTGCGCCAAAAGTCATATAATCTTCAAAGTTTTCAACGGAATGAACCAAAGCTCTGTCTCCACCTGTTGTAAAGCTATCACAGCAATTTGCTATTTCATAAAGACGCTCTGCCTTAAGAGGAAGTTTCTTTGCAAGAGATGTCCAGAAATCACGCCATGCTCCGTTAAGCTGTATTGCAAGTCTTCCCGATGCACCAACGGATGAGAAGAGCATATGTTTCTTTTCGTCCATAACTCTGCGGATATCTGCTACCAAGCTTTTGAAGTTTTCACTTTTAAATGCTTCTCTTGCAACGGGTGCAATATTTACATCAGCGGCAAGAATTGTTTTGACGCCTGCTGCTGTGCTTTTTTTGATATCAGTGCTAAGGTTTCTTGTAAGCGGATTCGATTGCTCTGTTGGAATAACGCCTAAATGAAACTGTTTTTCGTTTTCTATAAAATTTTTTGCCGCTGATTTATAATCCATAATAAAATCCTCTTTTCGATTTATATTACATTTTTTTTATTTTATATCTCAATTAAATTTTTAGGTGATTTTGACAGAACAATTGTTTCATTTTTCAAAATCAAAACGGTGTCCTCTATCCTTACCCCATACTTTTCAGGAATATAGATACCCGGTTCTATAGTTACAACATTACCTTCCTTCAACGGTTCTTCTGAAAATTTAGAAACAGATGGTAGCTCATGGATGTCAATTCCAAATGAATGTCCTGTTGAATGTCCGAAACAATCTCCATATCCATTTTCAGAAATATAATTCCTTGAAGCAAAGTCAACATCTTTACATAAAACACCGTATTTTGCCTTTTCTATCCCTCTCCTGTTTGCTTCGAGAACTATAGAATATATTTGTTTCATTTCATCTGTTGCTTTTCCTAAAACAACGGTTCTTGTAAGGTCGGCACAATATCCATTGTATTTAGCGCCGAAATCCATAGTCAGAAACGAATTTTCAGTCAAGGTAACAACATCGGGAGTGCCGTGGGGCATTGAGCTTTTAAGACCTGAAACGGCTATTGTTTCAAAAGCATTTTCACAACCTTTTTTGTTGAAATAATAATTTATCTCTGCTGCAACATCTGCTTCTGTTATTCCCTTGTGAATAACTGAAAGAACATGGAAAAAACATTCATCCGTTATTCTTACTGCTTCTTTAATAAAAGATATTTCTTCAGATGTTTTAATTGCCCTGAACTTTGAAAAAATATTACTTATACCTATTAGCTTTATACTTCCAAGATTATTTTCAAGGCGTTTGAAATCTGCAACCGTTATATTACTTTCATCAACAGCAACAGATTTAATTTTTTGAGCTTCTATATACGAACATGCCTCGGAAACTATCCCTTTGGTGCAAGGGTAAATCGTTGCGTCGGGCTTTTCAGCATATGCTTTTTCCGTATATCTTGCATCGAGAAACAACGCAGTTTCATTTTTTGTAATAACAGCAACGCCTGCAGAAGAGCGAAAGCCCGTTACCCAATGTCTGTTACTATCATCTAAAACAATAACACACTCGGCTTTATTATCTAAAGCAACAGTTAAGATTTCATTTCTATCTCTCATATTCCCTCAAGCAAAGTATTTCAACCTGCTCCCTTTTGAATTCGGAAAATGTTCCGTTTTCAAGGTGGAACCGTATCTGCTCCATAAGATTATTATAAAAATACAGATTATGCATAACGCAAAGTCGCATTGCAAGCAATTCCCTTGCTTTAAACAAATGTCTGAGATACCCTTTTGAATATCTTCTGCAAACAGGACAATCACACTTTGAATCAAGAGGTGTATCATCAGTCATATATTTTTTATTATTAAGATTTACGATTCCCTTTGATGTGAAACAGTTGCCGTGTCTTGCATTTCTGCTTGGCATAACACAGTCAAAAAAGTCCACGCCTCTATCAACCGCTTCAAGAATATTTACAGGAGTTCCTACTCCCATTAAATATCGTGGTTTTTCCTTGGGCATAAATGGTTCAACAACATCGATGGTATCGTACATCTCTTTTGCACTTTCACCAACTGCAAGCCCACCTATAGCAAAACCAGGTAAATCAAGCTCACGAATCTGTTTCATATGTTCAATTCTCAAATCGGGATAGATACCTCCCTGATTGATGCCAAAAAGAAGCTGATTCTTATTTATTGTTTCATCAAGAGAGTTGAGACGGTTCATTTCTGCAATACATCTATGAAGCCAACGAGTTGTTCTCTCGCATGAATTTTTCATATATGAATATTCAGAAGTTGATGTTGCACATTCATCAAAAGCCATTGCTATTGTTGACGCAAGCTTTGACTGTATCTGCATACTGACTTCAGGGCTCATAAATATTTTAGCTCCGTCCATATGTGATTGGAAAGTAACCCCATCCTCTGTTATATTGCGCAATTTTGCCAATGAATATACCTGAAATCCGCCGCTGTCTGTGAGAACAGGTTTGTTCCAATTAAAAAACTTATGAATTCCGCCGAGCTTATAAACAACATCTTCACCCGGACGAACATGAAGATGATAAGTGTTTGACAGCTCAACCTGACATTTCAAATTTTCAAGGTCAAATGTTGAAACTCCGCCTTTAATTGCGGCAGATGTGCCAACATTCATAAAAACAGGGGTTTGAATATCGCCATGAACCGTTGAAAAAACACCCCTTCTTGCTCTTCCTTCGGTTTTAAGTATTTTAAATCTACTCATTTATACTTCCTTATTGAGTGATATCTTATTTCAAATATTTGATATTGGGTAAATGACGAATTTTTTGAAACTCTTTTGTTGTTCCTATAAAATCATCATTGTAAATTATTATTTCTGTATTTGCAAAAACGGTAAGATATTCCGTTTTCTTCAAACGCTTCTGATGTTTCATAAAGCTCCCATCCCTCTCTGCTGTTAAGGTTTGGAAAAAAGCTATCTCCGATTTTATCATCATCAATAACAGTTACATACGCCTCGGAACAATAATCTATCATCTGTTCATAAATGCTTGCTCCACCTATAAGAAAAGTTTTTTCCGTATCTGAAATTTTAGAAATTGCTTCTTCTATCGAGCTAACCCAGACAACACCTTCTCTATCATCCTTATGGCGAGAAATAACTATATTGATTCTGTTTTTTAAGGGTTTTCCATCAGGAAACGAATCTAAGGTTTTTCTACCCATCAAAACAGTTTTTCCCATAGTTGTTTCGCGAAAGAATTTCATGTCTCCACGCAAAGAATAAAGCAGATTTCCTTCTAAACCTATCGCCCATTTTTTATTAACAGCAACTATGGCTTTCATAATCTATTATCAGAGCGCTATATGAAATATCACCCTGACATTCCTTTCATTACAATTAGATTTTATATTGCAACAGGAATTTTAGTTTCCAATTTTGTTGCAACATAACAATCAAGGGAAAAGCTATCGGTTGTAAAAGCATAAAAATCTTTTATACTTTCATCGATGTTAAATTTTGGTGCATCATACTCAGGATTTTTAAGCACCTCCTTAACTATGGGAATATGCCTATCATAAATATGAGCATCAGCAATAACATGAACAAGCTCTCCAACCTTCAATCCGCTTGAAGCGGCAAACATATGCATAAGCACAGCATATTGGCAAACATTCCAATTGTTTGCTACGAGCATATCCTGAGAACGCTGATTTAATATACCGTTAAGCACATTACCGGAAACATTTAAGGTTAAGCTATAAGCACAGGGATAAAGCCCCATTTCGCTAAGATCACTATGTACATAGATATTTGACATTATCCGTCTTGAAGCAGGATTATTTTTAAGATCAAACAACATTCTGTCTACCTGGTCAAACATTCCCTCTTTATATTTATGCTTAACACCAAGTTGATACCCGTACGCTTTGCCAATTGTTCCGTTTTCATCTGCCCATGAATCCCATATACGGCTGTTCAACTCGTTAATATTGTTCGATTTTTTTTGCCATATCCAAAGGATTTCATCTATACAAGACTTAAACGCTGTTTTCCTAAGGGTAAGTATTGGAAACTCCTTGCTTAAATCATAACGGTTAACAACACCGAATTTTTTTATTGTATGTGCAGGAGTTCCGTCCTCCCAACGAGGACGGACTTCCAACTCACTATCCATAAAACCATGTTCGATTATGTCAAGGCAATTCTGTTTAAAAACCTTATCGGCATAACTCATTTTACAACCTCACTATTTCACAACAATGTTAAAGAGCTTATTTTTAACATAAATTTTCTTGATAACAGTTTTACCTTCAACAGCAGAAACAACCTTTTCTTCTTTCATAGCCGCTTCAAGAACTGTATCTTCGGTGCTTTCAGCGGGAACAGTGATAACCGCTTTGAGCTTTCCACACACCTGAACGGGGATTTGAATTGTATCGTCTTTTATTTTTTCAGGGTCATATTCAGGCCACTGTGCTGCAGAACAGAAGCCCTCTCCACCACAAGCAGCCCACATTTCCTCAGCAATGTGTGGTGCAAATGGGCATAAAATCTTTGCAAATATTTTAAGACCTTCTCTATCAATTCCACCACCAGATGAAATTTCATTAACAAGTCCCATCATTGCAGCAATAGCTGTGTTATATTTCATTGATTCTATATCTTCTGAAACCTTTTTAACTGTTTTATGCAATGCTTTTTCAACCTGAGATGACATTTTATCTGTAAGATTGTCATCCAAAGATGCAAATCTTTCAAGGAAACGCTTTGCACCCTTTACACCTTCATCAGACCAAGGTGCTGCATCACCGTAATTTCCCATAAAAAGAACATAAATTCTGAGAACATCAGCGCCAAACGAATCAACAACATTATTAGGGTCAACAACATTTCCCTTTGATTTACTCATTTTTTCGCCATCAGAACCTAAAATCAATCCCTGAGCAGAACGCTTTGCATATGGTTCAGAAACAGGAACAAGTCCTAAATCATAAAGGAATTTATACCAGAATCTTGAATATATCAAATGGCGTGTTACATGTTCCATACCACCGTTATACCAATCTACAGGCATCCAATAATCAAGAGCTTCTTTTGATGCAAATTCTTTATCATTGAATGGGTCGCAATAACGGAGAAAATACCATGATGAGCCAGCCCACTGAGGCATTGTATCGGTTTCACGCTTTGCTTTTCCGCCGCATTTGGGACAAGCACAATTAACAAATTCGTCGCACTTTGCCAATGGGCTTTCACCACCAACACCTGGTTCGTATTTTTCCATAACAGGTAATTTGAGGGGTAACTCTTCATAGGGAACAGCAACTATTCCACATTTTTCGCAGTGAACAAGAGGAATTGGTTCGCCCCAATATCTTTGACGGTTAAACGCCCAATCCTTCATTTTATACTGAACACCTTTTTCTCCAATACCCTTTTCTGAAAGGTATTCAAGCATTTTTTCTATTGAATCCTTTTTGTTGGTGAGACCGTTAAGGAAGCCGGAATTTACCATTTCGCCATCCCCTGTATATGCTTCTTTTTCAATGTCTCCGCCCTTGATTACTTCTCTTATTTCAATTCCAAATTTCTTTGCAAATTCATAGTCTCTCTGGTCATGTGCAGGAACAGCCATAATTGCACCTGTTCCATAGCCCATCATTACATAGTCAGAAATATATATTGGAATTGTTTCCTCTGTAACAGGGTTAATTGCTTCAAGACCCTCAATTCTTACACCTGTCTTATCCTTAACAAGCTGTGTGCGTTCAAACTCTGTTTTCTTTGCACATTCTGCTCTGTATGCCTCTATGGCATCCATATTCTTAACTTTTTCGGAAAGCAAATCTATAATTGGATTTTCAGGAGCAATTACCATAAAGGTTACACCGAAAAGAGTGTCACATCTTGTTGTATATATACGGAGCTTTTCATCAGTTCCTTTAATTTTGAAATTAGCAAATGCACCTGTTGATTTGCCTATCCAGTTTTCCTGTTGCTGTCTGATATTAAGAGGATAATCAACCTCATCGAGACCTGAAAGGAGCTTATCAGCATATTCTGTTATTCTGAGATACCATACTGCCTTGGATTTCTGAACAACATCACTCTTACAAATATCGCACTTTCCACCCTGTGAGTCTTCATTAGAAAGAACAACTTTACAATGAGGACAATAATTTACCAAAGCGGTATCTCTGAAAACAAGTCCCTTTTCAAACATTTTAAGGAAAATCCATTGAGTCCACTTATAATAATTTTCTTCTGTTGTATCAACAACCCTTGTCCAGTCAAAGGAAAATCCAACTTTTTTAAGCTGGGAAGTGAATTTTTCGATATTTGTATCGGTTACTATTCTTGGGTGCAAGTTATTCTTAACAGCATAGTTTTCTGTTGGAAGTCCAAACGCATCAAAACCGATTGGGAACAAAACATTGTATCCCTGCATTCTGCGTTTTCTTGATACAACTTCAAGACCGCTGTATGCCTTTATATGACCAACGTGCATACCTGCGCCCGAAGGATATGGAAACTCAATAAGGGAATAAAACTTTGGCTTTTTGCTTTTTTCCTCAGCATTAAAAAGTTTGGCTTCCTCCCATTTTTTCTGCCACTTTGTTTCTATCTCACTAAAACGATATCTCATTAAATTAAAACTCCTCTCAAAATTGAACTGCTTATATATTAGAGATAACTCAACAATAATTAAACTTCATTATTTGATTCTGAAGCAATCTCCTGCGCTTCATCAGCCCTTATTGGGTTATCACCTTTCCAAAGTCCTTCAAAAATTATTTCGCCATTTTTAACCAGTTTACCTTCACCGCATCTTCTTCCGTTTTTCCAAACGCCATCATAAACGGTGCCGCTTACCCATGTATATATCCCACGACCGTTGCGCCTACCATTTTCAAAGCCGCCATCATATACATCGCCGCAAGCATATTTGTATATGCCTTTTCCGCTCTTTTTACCTTCTTTGAATCCGCCAATATACTCGCCGAATTTAGTCGAAAGTGTTCCATTACCATCTTTACAACCTTTTAGGAAGGAACCAATATAGCTTTCTTCCGGGCTTACATATTCACCATCACCAGAGAATTCGTTTTCAACAAAGCCGCCCTTATATGTTATACCATTGCTATAGGTAAGAACTCCATTTCCGTGTTTTTTTCCTTCTTTAAAACCGCCTTTATATACATCGCCTGAAGCAGAAACAAACTCTCCTTCACCCGTTCTTTTGTCAGCAACATAACCGCCAAAATAGTAGCTGCCGTCTTTCCAAGTGATTTTTCCATTTCCTTCGCGCTTTCCGTCAACAAAATCACCTTCATACACAGAGCCCTTAGCATAGTTCTTCTTACCCTTGCCCTGAATTTTATCTCCAGAAAACTCACCAACATATATATCTCCATTAGAAAACAGAAGAGTGCCTTTTCCTGTTTTAAAACCGTTTACCCAGTCTCCTTCATAGACATTTCCGTTGGTATATGTCATTTTTCCAACACCGTGACGCTGTTTATTCTCAACAGCCCCCTCATATCTTTCGCCGTTTGCATAGATATAAGTTCCTGTTCCTGTACAACAACCAAATGTGAAAGTTCCCGAATAAATTTCTTTATTTGAAAAAACACATTCGCCCATTCCATGGCGTTTTCCGTCTGCAAATTCACCTCTATATGTTTCACCGTCAACAAGAGTCTCTTTTCCGGCACCATGAAGCAGATAATTCACAAAGCTGCCTTCCGCAACATTGCCGTTTGCATATGTTATTTTTCCGTTCCCACTGAATTCTCCATGTAAAAATTCACCTTCTATTAAATTTCCATCGGATGTTTTTAAAGTACCAATCCCTTGGTATTTTCTGTTTACCAGACTTCCATTATAAATATCACCGTTTTCTGATGTCAATATTCCAAGAGCAATATCTCCGTTTTCAAAGCTACCTTCAAAAACATTACCCGAAAAATTCAACTTTCCTTTCGAGGGGATATCACCTGAATATTCACCATAAAATTTTTCACCATTTGCAAAAGTGCAAACCGCATTACCTTCTTTAACGCCTGATGAAAAATCACCTTCGTAAGTAAAATCCGGCTCTGTAAGAATACCCTTACCATCATACAAATCGTTATTCCAACTGCCCGAATACTTTAAAGATGAGGTTGTAAATTCTCCTGTTCCATTTTTAATAAGGTCAACAACTTCGCCTATATACACATCACCGTTGGCATACTTTATTTCTCCCTTGCCTGTTACTTTTCCTCCTGAAACAGTTCCAAAGTAAACATCTCCGTTCTGGGTTTTATATACGCCTTCGCCTTCAATATAACCATTAACGAAATCGCCTTCATATTCGATGCCTGTTGTATATATTATTTTGCCTTTACCGCTTTTTACACCATTTTCAAAATTTCCACTATAGGTGTATTCGCTGTTTTTAAGTGTTCCTTCTCCATGATAAACATCGTTTTTGAAACTTCCTGAATATTCTTCAGTTTCTGATGTCAAATTACCTTGCCCCTGCTTAAATCCGTTGGAAAAATCACCTTCGTATGAATATGATGGAGTTTTCAACACACCCTTTCCATCATATTTTCCTTCAGAAAATGAACCCTTATAAACAGTTCCGTCAGAGAGCTTTAATTCTCCCTCACCATCATATAAATCATTTTCCCAATTACCATTGTAAACAAGTCCGCCCGAAGAACGGAATTTACCTGTTCCACTTCTTTTTCCTTGTTCCCAATGACCTTCATAATGAGAATCATCCGAATAAACCATATCACCGTCTCCGGAATATTGCCCTGAAAGAAATTCTCCTCTATATTCTCCAAGCTCGTTTTTCAAAACGCCTTGGCCCTGATATTCTCCTTCAAAAAGGAATCCCTCATATCTGTCTCCGTTTGCAAATGTACAAAGGCATTTTCCGTGGGGCATTCCCTCTTTCCAGCTACCCTCGCAAGCATCACCGTTATTATATCTTACAACACCCTCCCCATCAGGAACACCGCCTTGAAACTCACCTTCATAAACGCTGTCTGCTGTTGTGAGCTTTCCTTTTCCAGTTAGCTTTCCTTCCGTCCATTCACCCTCATAAACTTCACCTGTTTTAAGAGTGAGTTTACCATTACCAAAGGGGCGGTTTTTCAATATCAAGCCCTCATATGTTCCTTCAGGAAGCTCTAAAACTCCTTGACGCGGGAGCTTATCAATATCATATTGCCATTCTTTTTTACAATACTCGCAGTATACCTTTCCAGAGTCATCATAATCGGTAAGCTCTCTGAGGCATTTCCTACATTTCATTAGTATCATGGTTCTCTCTCCTTTTTATTTGTTAAGGAGGTCTACTCTATTCTGCAATAACCTCGGCGTTTTCCCAGAGTTTTTCGAGATTATAATGCTTTCTTGCCTCCTGAGTGAATATATGCACAACAACAAATCCATAGTCCATAAGAACCCATTCATTTTTTCCCTGAACGCTCATAGGTGATATTTTATGGTCTGTTTTTAACTTAAACTCAACTTCATCTGCCAATGCGTTTACATGAGTTCCGGAAGTTCCTGTTGCAATAACAAAATAATCTGTTAGAACAGTTTTCTTCCCAACCTCTAATATCGTTACATCCATTCCTTTTTTATCATCTAATGCTTTCATCATTTCTTTAGCAAGATTATATTCCTGCTCTTTTGTTAATTTTTCCATTTTTTTCTCCTTAACTATTTTGTTAATGTTTTCAATAAATAGTAATTTCTTGCATTTATTGTATTTTGGTCAATAATCTTGCTTTTTTCCATAAGATTAACTATTGTATAATCAAACGAAAGAACCAATGCTTTGTTTAATGCATCGTTTTTTTCTGTTTTTTCCAAAAGCGAAAGGTACTTTTCTCTAAGTTCAACACAAACCTCATCTTTTCTCGTTTCCTCAATGTAGTCTGCAAAATAAATTATTGTTTCAAGAGGTTTCATTTCAGGTTTTCCCGTTGTGTGATAATAAATTGCATCACAAACATCATCAGGTAATTTCAACTCGTGCCTTGCTATATATGATGCTGTTTTTGAATGAAGCAACTTTGGAGACAAAAGTTCAAATTCTGAAAACTCATACCCATATTTACGGGCAACCGAAATATGCTCTTGGACAGTATATTCCTTTGTCAGATCGTGTAACAAAGCGGAAACGCTCACCTTTTCTTCATCTAAAAACGGATAATGTGTGCGTGCAAGAACAAGAGCTGTTTTTTCAGTTCCTAAAGTATGTTCATATCTACGCGGAGAAAGTACAAGTAATTTCAATACATCTTCTCTTTTAATATTCACAGACCTTAACCTCCATACAAACCTTTTTCTTTTATATAAAGCGCAACTTCGTCTGAAAGAAGCCCTTCTATATTTCTTCCTTCTGAAATTGCCTCTCTTATTTCTGTTGATGAAGCAGAAATTGGGTCATATCCCAAAGAAATTATATCGGCATTGTATTTAATTTTTAACCGTTGCATCGCTTCTCCAAAAGACCTGTTGCCGTCTTCATATCTGTATGCAGCAACAAACGAACAATTTTTGAAAAGATACTCTGCATTTGCCCAGCATTCCAACGATTCAAGACAATCTGCTCCAACGCATAGGCATATTTTTTCGTTTGGATTTATACTTAAAAAATGTTCAACAGTTTTATAAGTATAGCTGACTTCTTCTTTTCTAAGCTCAAAATCACTTATTTCAACGCCTTTGATTGAAGAAAAAGCAAGTTTGCACATTTCCATTCTGTCCTCATCGGTTGCACCAAAACTTTTTTGTTGTTTAAACGGAGAAACCTTTGCGGGCATAACATAGATTTTAGAACCAACAACCTTTGAAAATTCACTACATAACCTGATATGCCCAACATGAGGCGGGTCAAATGACCCTCCAAATATACCAAGAGTTATTTTACTCATTTAATCACAACTTTCTATTATTGATTGGATTTTATCCATTCTTCTGTATATGAGTTACCTGCAACAAAACTCGGAGACGAACTTTCAAAAGCCCCATGTTTAACATCTTCAACTGCTTTTCCGAAAACAACCTTTTCCAGCTTGGTATTACCTCCGAAGGAATATGAATCCAATATCATGACGCCATCCGAAAGCTCAACATTGGTGAGAGATATACAGCGAGCAAACCCTCTTACACCTATATACTTAACAGTTTCAGAAAAAACAACATTTTCAAGAGATGTACACCAATAAAACGCTTCTTTACCAACAGTTTCAGCAGTTACTTTTATGTTATTCAAAGATGTACATTTATTGAAAGCTCTGTCGCTGATAATAGAAAGCATATCCGGAAACTTAACTGTTTTTAAATTAAGGCAGCCCATAAAAGATTCTTCGCCTATTACCTCAACAGCTCCCAAATCTATTTTCTCAAGAGAATCACAATTAAAAAACGCCCATTTTTCAACAATTTTAACAGAATTTGGAACAGATACATCGCTCAAAGAATCGCAATTATAAAACATTCCTCCTGTTAATTTCGTCATAAATGATGATATCTTGATATTTGCCAAATTCTTGCATCCGTCAAAAAGATTATATCCAACTGATTTAACAGAACCAAGGTTAGCGGTTTCAAGATTTGTGCAATCTCTAAAAACCTTGCTTCCCAATGTTGAAATCCCATCTTTCAAATCTAAATGTTCAATACCGCAAACAGCAAATGCTTGGTCTCCAATAATTTCAGGCGCACCGTTAAAAGTTATCGAAGCAAGATTGTTGCAATTATAAAATGCCTCAAGACCTATAAAACTAACATTGGATGGAATTGTTAGCGAAGTTATGGACTGAAATTTTCTGAACGCTTTTGCACCTATTATTTCCAGATTTTCAGGCAATTGCAAATCATAAACATTCGAGAGACCTGAAAATCCTCCCTCTTTAACCTCAACAACATTTTCGGATATTGTGAGATATCTGAGGTTTGAAAGTCCTGAAAAGGCATATGGCCCTATAACTGTCATATTTTCAGGAGTTTTAATTTCAACAACCTCCGTACATTTTCCAAACGCATTTCTCCCAATAGAAACAAGGGAGGCAGGAAAATCAAAAGAAGGTATATTTATGCAACCATAAAACGCACCGTCGTGAATTTCTGTTAAAGTTGAAGGAAGAACAACAGATTTTATCGCAGCTATATTATAAAAGGCGTTTTTACCTATTTTTGTAACGGGTTTCCCTGATATATACTCAGGGATAACCAAATCGTAAACTCCTACGGTTTCAGGGTCAACCAACTCTTGAGATGTGTCGCTGGATATTGAGTCAATTGAAAATGTTGATAAATCAAAAGACACATTTGAAATATCCCATTCAGGAATATCATCTTTAAAAACAAACCCGGTTATAACAATATGGTCTTCATACTCGTTATAATATAATCTGTCATATTCGCCCCTAACCCCATATTCATACGAAGGATTATCTTCTTCAGTTGGAGCAGTTGTTACGCAAGAACAAAGCACCCAAACAAAAACAGTTGCAACTATGAATAAAAAACAGATTTTAAAATATCTCATATCTCAATTATTTTCCAAACGATTTAATTTCTGCAGATGTTAGAGGTCTCCATGAGCCCGAAGATAAATCACCAAGGTGAACGGCACCAACAGATATCCTTTTCAACTGCATTATTTTTATTTCAGCAATCTCACACATGCGCCTTATCTGACGGTTTTTTCCCTCCGTAAGACGGAATTCTATTATTGTGTGAGTTGGATAAGCTCTAAGCTGCTTAACTCCAACAGGAGCAATTTTTACATTGTCTATTCTGCGAAGCTCTGAAAGCAAATGGAGCTTCTCTTTGGCAACTCTGCCCTCTGCATAAACATGATAAACCTTTTCATGGCTGTTTGACGGATGAATAACACGGTTAGCAAAATCGCCGTCATTCGTACAAATAAGAGCTCCTTCGGAAGAAGCATCCAATCTACCCGCAGGATAAACGCGACAAGGAATATCCTTTAATAAATCATTAACGGTTTTTCTGCCAAATTCATCGCTCATGGATGTGATATATCCAGCAGGTTTATTCAAAAGAACATAATATTTCTTATTTTGCTCAGCAATTGGCTTTCCATTAAGGAGCAATGCATCATTTGCAGGGTCAATTTTATCCCCAACATTCGCTCTAATTCCATTAACAGTAACGTTGCCTTTTTCAATTTCTTTTTCTGCCGCACGTCGAGACATTATCCCCATATCGGACAGATATTTTTGTATTCTTATTAGTTTAATTTCTTGCACATCCATTCCCCCTATATATATTTGATTATATACCAAAACACCCCATAAAGTCAATATTTTTTTTAAATTTTATTGCCACATTTAAAAAATTGTTTTATTAAAAAAATAAATATATCTTGATTTTTTTCTCAAATATGTTATTATTTTAAAAAAGCAAGAGGTGGTTTTATGAAAAATATACTTTTTATCGGCAACAGCTTTACATATTTTAATGATATGCCATTTTCTATTTTCCAAAAAATTTGTGATGCCACGAATATTTCCGTTTCACTTAAGTCAATAACCTGCGGTGGATATCGCCTTTCACAATTTGCCGACCCGGAAAATGAATACGGTAAACAGGTATTATATGAATTAGAAAACGCTCCTTTTGATATTGTTATACTTCAAGAGCAAAGCAGAACCCCTGTTACAAACTTTGATATCTTCTACTCAGGTGCTAAAAACCTCGTTGCTAAGGCAAAAGAAAAAGGCGCAGAAGTTTTTCTTTATCAGACGTGGGGATATAAGGAAGGACACAATTTATTGCCCGACTGCGGAGGTTCAACATCTGTTATGGCTTCAAAACTAAAAGAAGGATATGTAAAAGCGGCAGAGCTTCTTGATATCAATGTTTCTCCCGTTGGAGACGCTTTCCTTGATGTTCACACCAATTCTGACATCAACCTCTATAATCCTGACCTTTTCCACCCTTCCCTGGAAGGTAGCACTCTTGCAGCTTTAGTTTTATTTTCTTCAATTTTCAAAATGAAAACTTCAGATATATACTTTGAAAGCTCTCTTGACGAAAATATAACAAAATATTTAAAAGCATTCGCAGATAAAGTGAACACATAGTATAAAAAAATCCATACAATTAAAATTCATTCTCAAAACATTATAATAAAATCCAAAAGAGCTACTGAAATAGGTAGCTCATTTTTATTGGATAGTAAAGAAAAAAGCAATTTTGCTTTTTTAAAAAACTTGATATAAAAAAGAGCTACCGAAATAGGTAGCTCTTAAGATTACTAATGAATTTTTAAATTAGTCATTAAAACCAATCTTTGCAGAATAGGTTGTATGAAGAAGCTCGTGTGCTTTATGAGAATTGGGCTTACCAAGATACTCATCATACAATGCTTTAATCTGTGGATTGTTGTGAGATTGACGAAGAACAAGTCTTTCATCTTCACTATAGAGTGCTTTTGCTCTCTTTTCCTTATAGGTATCCATAATATCATGGTCTTCATTTGGAAGGAAGCAAGCACGAACAATTGGCTGACCGCCGCCTGCAATACATCCACCCGGG
Organism: Eubacteriales bacterium; assembly: GCA_045577455.1. Taxonomy (GTDB): domain Bacteria; phylum Bacillota; class Clostridia; order Oscillospirales; family CAG-382; genus SIG653. Next base: position 34,352 of record JAZNIJ010000239.1, on the reverse strand, counting down.
CAACCCATAATTTCGATGAAATGATACTTGGATTTGCCTGCTCTGATTTCATCAAGAAGAACTTTGGCATTCTTCATTCCGTGAGCAATTGCAACATTGATTGTTGTTCCGTTAACATCTATGCTTGCTTCACGAATTCCTTCAAAGCCTCTTACTGCTTCAAATTTAATCAACTCATGTTCTTTACCTGTGAGTACATAATATACTGTACGGAGAGCAGCTTCCATAACACCGCCTGTAACACCAAAGATAACGCCTGCGCCTGTATAGTCACCCAAAAGGTCTGCATCGAATTCTTCATCGGGGAGTTTTGTGAACATGATACCTGCGCGTTTAATCATCTTAGCAAGCTCTCTCGTTGTGAGAACTGCATCAACATCAGGAATATCATTAACCTTAAGCTGTTCTCTCTCTTTTTCGTATTTCTTAGCTGTACAAGGCATTACGGAAACAACGAAAATGTCTTTAGGGTCAATACCCTTCTTTTCTGCATAATAAGACTTAACTATTGCACCCAACATCTGGTGAGGTGATTTACAGGAAGAAAGGTGTTCGAGAAGGTCTCCATAGTTATATTCTGCGAAGTTAACCCAACCTGGTGAACAAGAAGTTATCATTGGGAGCTTACCGCCATTTTGAATTCTGTCAAGAAGCTCTGTTCCTTCTTCCATAATTGTAAGGTCAGCAGCAAAGTTTGTATCATAAACCTTTGCAAATCCCAATCTCTTGAGAGCTGCAACCATTTTACCTGTCACTGCTGTACCAACAGGAAGTCCAAATTCTTCGCCCAATGCGGCACGAACTGCAGGAGCTGTTTGAACAATAACATGTTTACCTGATTTCATCGCAGCATCAACTTTTGCAATTTCTGATTTTTCCATCAATGCACCTGTTGGACATACGCTTACGCACTGACCACAAAGTATACATGGAGAATTTGCAAATGAACGGTTTTCTGCAGGGCCAACAATTGTTTTGAAACCTCTGTTTTCAAATCCGAGGATACCAAGACCGTGAGCATTTTTACATCTTTCTACACAACGGCCACAAAGTATACATTTTGAAGTATCACGAACAATAGAAGGTGTGAGGTCATCATAAGATGCGGCGAGTTTTTCGCCAATGAATTTACCCTCTCTTGCACCTGTAATATTAGCAACATGAAGAAGTTCGCATTTTCCGTTCTTTTCGCATTGCTGACAGTTTACATTATGGTTTGAAAGAAGAAGCTCAACTGATGCACGACGAGCGGCAACAGCTGCAGGAGTGGAAATTTTGATTTCCATACCTTCATTTACAGGATATACGCAAGATGCAACAAGACCTCTTGCACCTGTTGCTTCTACAAGGCATACACGGCAAGAACCGTTGGAGCATTCTCCATGGTTGAATGCACAAAGAGATGGGATTTCGTATCCGCATATTCTTGCTGCCTCAAGAATTGTTAAACCTTCTTCTACCTGATAGGGGACACCTTCAATTTTAATGTTAATCAATGCCATATTTATTAGTCCTCCCTACTATTCTTTAATAATTGCCTTAAACTTACAAGTTGCAACGCAAGCACCGCATTTTACGCACTTTGCAGGGTCAATTGCAAGAGCTGGAAGCTTCTTGCCGGGAGCAACATAATCTGTTTTATATATTGCATCGGCAGGACATGCCTTGCTACACATTCCGCAACCGAAACATTTATCCTTAACGATAACATACTGCATAAGGTTTTTACAAACTTTTGCGGGACACTGTTTATTGAGAATATGTGCCTCGTATTCATGTCTGAAATGTTTAAGAGTTGAAATAATTGGGTTAGCAGCTGTCTGACCAAGAGCGCAGAGCGAGTTTGCCTTGAGAGTGTTACCCAATTCTTCAAGCTCGTCAAGGTCTGCCATTGTTCCGTTGCCTTCAGTGATTCTTGTAAGTATTTCAAGCATTCTCTTTGTACCGATACGGCAAGGTGAGCATTTACCGCAAGATTCGTCGCAGATAAATTCAATATAGAATTTAGCAACATCAACCATACAGTTATCTTCATCCATAACGATAGCACCGCCGGAGCCCATCATTGAACCCTTCGCAACAAGGTTGTCAAAGTCGATAGGTTCATCAAGATATGCCTTAGGAAGACATCCGCCTGAAGGCCCACCAGTCTGAATTGCTTTAAATTCTTTATCGTTTGGAATACCGCCACCTATATCGTAAATAAGTTCACGGAGAGTTGTTCCCATTGGAATTTCAACGAGACCAACATTATTAACTTTTCCGCCCAATGCGAAAACTTTTGTTCCCTTGGATTTTTCTGTTCCACACTTTGCAAATTCAGCAGAACCTTCACGAAGAATGTAAGGAACGCAAGCGAGTGTTTCAACATTGTTAACTATTGTTGGTTTGCCCCAAAGACCCTTTATTGCAGGGAATGGTGGACGAGGACGAGGCATACCACGTTTGCCTTCTATGGAGTTAAGAAGTGCTGTTTCTTCACCGCAAACGAAAGCACCTGCACCAAGAACGATATGAACATCAAAGTTAAAGCCGGTGCCTAATATGTTTTCGCCCAAAAGTCCGATTTCTTTTGCCTGTTTTGCAGCAAGACGAAGTCTGCTTACAGCAATAGGATATTCAGCTCTTACATAGAAATATCCGTTACTTGCTCCGATAGCATAACCTGCAATCATCATACCTTCAATAACTGCGAGTGGGTTACCTTCAAGGATTGAACGGTCCATAAATGCACCTGGGTCACCTTCATCACCGTTACAAACAACATATTTTTCGTCATTCTGCTGTGCAAAAGCAAACTGCCATTTTCTTCCTGTTGGGAATCCACCGCCGCCTCTGCCTCTAAGACCTGAAGCTAAAATTTCATCAATAACTTCTTGGGGCTTCATCTGAAGTGCGCGTTTAAGACCGCTGAATGCACCGTAGCCCAATGCTTCGTCAATACATTCGGGGTTAATAACACCGCAAGCATCGAGAGCAACACGATGCTGTTTTTTATAGAAGTTAATATTTTCCTGTTTTGCAACCTTTTCGCCCGTGCCTGGCTCCACGAAAAGAAGTCTTTCAACAACTTCACCGCCAATGATATCCTTTTCGATAATTTCTTCAACATCTTCAATCTTTACAAGACGGTAGAGAGTATCTTCGGGATAAATTTTAACGAAAGGACCTTGTGAGCAAAATCCGAAACAGCCAACGATATTCACGCTAACTTTTTCTGTGAGACCTTTTTCGGCGAGAACAGTTTCGATTTTTGCTTTGATTTCCAATGAATTTGAGGAGATACAACCTGTACCACCGCAAAGAACAATAGCTCTCTTGGAATCCTTACCTTCAATTTTGCTTGCAAATTTTTTGGTACATTCTTCAATTTTAACATTTAATTCGTCAAAATTTCTAATCATTACTGTGCACCTCCCATAGCTTTGTATTCGTTCACAATAACAGCAACCTGGTCAACTGTGAGCTTTGGATAAACCTTGCCGTTAATAGTAACCGCAGGAGCGATACCGCAGGCGCCTATGCAACGAAGTGCATCGATAGTGAAAAGTCCGTCGGAAGTTGTTCCACCAGGAGCAATTCCAAGGATTTCGGAAAACTTGTCAATAATCTGTTGTGCCCCCTTAACATAGCAAGCTGTGCCAAGGCAAACGCCAATAACGTATTTTCCCTTTGGTTCAAGAGAAAAGTAAGAATAGAAAGTAACAACGCCGTAAATCTCTGCAACAGAGAGACCCGTTTCTTCGGAAACGATTTTCTGAACATCGAGTGGAATATATCCATATTCCTTTTGAATGTCGCTAAGAATCGCCATAAGAGGTGTTTTTTCTCCGGCATATCTTCCGCAGATCTCACGGATTTTCTTTACGCCGCTTTCGGTGATATGAGCCATATGCTCCTCCTTAATGTTTTATTGTCCTTCGTCATAATATCTCCGCAAAATCAATCAACGGATATATCTGCCGATACTTTTTCATTTTCTAAATAGTAAGCATGAAAGAGATTTTTGCTTATGCTTTATTAAACAGCCTGCAATAAAGATAAATGAAGCATAAAGTTTGCAAAACATTTGCAGGCAGACAAACATCTCACACTCTGCTTAATATTGTACGACAATTTTAAGAAAAATGCAAGATGTTTAAATGAATAGTTTTTTAATTCAATTTACTTCTCACATTTTCTTTGAATATTTTACATACTTTCAAATAGTTTATCAATATTCCCTATTTCAAATTCAGGAATAAACATAAAGCAGTCGTTTGTTAATATACTATTTTCCGTCTGATTCGCCCTAAGTATTGGGGCTATTACTCAAATCTTCAGTGGAAGTCTCTTTTTTCTTTGCAAAGATATCTTTAATTTTTTCAATCAATGCGGGTGCTTTATCAGTTAATTCATTAACGGTATCCATTACCTTAACAACTCCCGATGGTGCAGGTGCAGGTGCAGGATGCTGAATATCAACAGTTTCAATTCTATCACCTGTGATAATAATAAATCCCAATGGCTCAACAGTAACGCCTGCGCCATTTCCCCCGACAAAATTCTTTTTTTCAGAAGTTTTCTTACCTGTATAATCTGCTCCACCACTTGCAAAGCCAACACTTACCTTTGAATATGGTATAACGGTTATACCTCCAGAAAGAGTCATTGGCTCGCCAATAACGGTATTAACATCGGCAACAGTACCTATTTTGCTCAATGCAGCGTCAATTATCTCTTTAAGTGGTATATCGCTCATAAAAAACCTCCAAAAATACCCCGAATTCACGGCCCAAACTGCTATTTAGCAATATGCAATTTTAACCATAAAAAATATGGGCTTGATTTTTTGTTTGAAATGTGTATAATTAAAAGCAAGGTGATTATGGTAATTTTTTTACACATTACCCCTCACTGTTTCTTATTATATCAAACTTTTTATACAAAGTCAATATTGATACAAGTTTTTTTATAAAAATTTGTTTTGGTTTTTTCAGGAGATAACATATGAAAAGAACACTTTCCATTTTTGGTGTCATTTTGATATGCATCGTTTTTTCTGGCTGCTCCGCAATTAAAGGGGCAATAAACAAACTACCATTTTTAGAGGATGTTGATTTAGACAGCATAACGGATAAAGCCGAAAAAGCGTGGGACGAGGTTGGAAAAGATGCTCTCAACGATGCTGTTGACGATGCCAAGGATGCCATAATGGGCGGAAACGAGTTGTCATGGCCGAAAAACAGTATAATGGAAGGCATACCTCCCATAACAAACGGATACATTTATAAAATTTCCGAAAAAGAAACATTTTGCGAAATCGTTGTGAAAGATGTTTCTTCATCGGCATATGATGAATATGTTTCTATCCTCAATGAAAGCATAGGAACACCGCATTCAAACGGATTATACAAACACAATAACCGCTTGATATTCATTCAATACAACTATAGCAATTCACATCTTACAATATCCGTTTCTCACATTAAACCAATGGTTTATTCTTCCATTAAACCAACGATTTATTCATTCGAAGAATCATCATAAAAACTCACCATGCTAAACTTTTTTAATACTTAATGCGATTTTATGGATACAATCAGGAGAATTAAAATGGCCAAAAAAATTTTATGCGTATTACTTTCCCTATTACTTGTTTTTCCTTCGATGACATTGACAGTTATTGCAGAATCCGAAGACGAATCAAGCAACAATTATGATGAAAGCTCTGCCGAAGAAGTATCCGAAGAATCATCTGAGGATTTAACTCAATACGCAGTTCTTAGCATCCTGACTTGCGGAGAAGGATATCTTTCTCTTAAAGTCGGCATGCATAAATTCGAGTCTGAGCATACAGAAACACTCACTATCACCCCTAATAACGGTTACAAAATCCACGGCGTTGAAATCAACGGTGTTTTCAAGCCAATAGAAGGAAACACCTTTTCTGTTGATATTAAAGTTGGCGAAGTTGTGACAGTAAAGCCGGTTTTCAGAGGAAAAGTTACTTTCCAAGTTAACCAGACCCAAGGTGGAAAAGTTACACCCGACGGCACATCATATATTGGTAGTGGTAATATTTTTGACATAACCGCAACTCCCGATTTTGGTTATATTTGTTCGGGAATATATGTAAACGATGTTGTTATTGATATGAAAAAAGACGGTAGCGTTTATCGTAGTTCTTTCAAAGCTGAAAGAGAAACGACTTATAATATATATGCTGTTTTTACTCCTGTTGAAACCCATACAATAACCCTCACCCAAAGCGGTAACGGAAATGTGCTTCCATTTGACGAAGAAGGGCTTTCATATATAACAAGCGGGTCTGACGCATCTTTTCAGGCGATTCCCGGAGAAGGATATGGTATCAGTAGCATTAAAATCGACGGCAATCCTACAGAATGGTCATCAAACGGTGTTTTTTCTGTTAAGAATGTTACAACCAACATAAGCGTTGAAGTTGAATTCGTTGAAATGGTGTCAATTCCCGTTTCAATAAAGGTTTCAGGAAAAGGAAATGTTTCAAAAGCCTTAAGAGCATATGCAGGAACTATACTCTCTCTTGATATAACACCCGACGAAGGGTATGAAATAGTTTCTCTGACTGTTAATGAAATACAGTCTTCGGTTGAAAACGGAAAGCTAAGAATTGCCATCACTGATGAAATTATTGCTCTCGGTGAATTGAAAATAAATGTTGTGTTCGATGCAATAGTTGAGAAATATGTAATTAGAACAAATGTTTTTAATGGAATCGGTGGAACAATAACTGCTGATGGATATATTTTTCAGAATTTGCAAACAGAAGTTAGAAAAGGCGGAAGCATAACCCTGAAGTTCACACCTGATATGGGATACACCATAAAAGAAGTTAAAATCAATAAAATCCCGATTTCGCTTTCTGCTGAAAACACATACACGATTTCAAATGTTTCTCAAGCATACAATATTTCTGCCGAATTCATTGAAGATTCTTCTTCAACAGGCGATTTTGTTAAAGTGAATGTTACGCTCGGCAAAGGTGGCTCAATCACTTCCGACCCTCCCATTTCTTCCACATCAGAATATATGACTTCTTTCGGTGGTAGTATCACATTCACATTCATTCCCGATGACGGATATATTCTTGATTACATTGTTGTTAAAGAAGAAAGAATTATTGTTTCAGGCAATCAGTATACTCTTGAAAACCTTCTTGAAGACACAAACCTTGAAATACATTTTAAAAACACTTCTTCTGACTCTCCTTCTGATAATATAATCTGGGGTACTTTTGAAACAATAATTGATATTACATCAAGCACAATTGTTACTAAAGAACAGTTTGAAGAAATAAAAAACAAAGCACCTTCAAAACCCCTTGTTATTCAATCAAACAGCTATTCGTGGACAATACCTGCAAATTGCATTTTCCCTTCAGAAGATGTAGATTTCAAAGCCCTTATAAATGAAGAAATATCAGAAGAAATAAAAATGCAAATTCTTTCAAAGCTGGAAGAAAAACTCGCTTCAAAAAATATTCAATCTCTTGAACATATAATAATTGAAACAAAGGGCAGCACACTTCCAATTGATACATATTTATCCGTATATGCCGGGTCAAACTTCATATCAAAGCACCTTGATTATTTGTCCTTCGACCCCGCAACGGGCAAATTCACACCTATCGCAGACCAGCTGAACGAAGGTATGGATGAGCCAATATACAGCAGAATAACTACTGTTGATGAAAACGGTAGAGTTTCATTTCCATATAATGGAAATAAATATATTATTCTTACGGTTTCCGCTGCTTCTCAATACCGCTTGAATGTTCAGGTGGAGGGTAATGGTTCTGCTTCTCCACGAGGTGAATCATATATTTCCATTAACTCCCCTGTTCACTTGCAAATCACTCCTGGCAGCGGATATATGGTTGGTAAAATCACAATAAATGGAACTGCTTCATACAATGAGTATTACGGAAGAAAAGATGGATTCACCATCCCCCTTGGTAACCTGACAAACAATACCGATATCGTTATCACATTTGTTTTTTCTGAAAATGTTTCATATAATGATGAAGGACTTGCTAAAGATTCGGACGGTGTAAGTCCGCTTACAGTAACCCTTATAATTATCGGAATTGCAATTCTCGGTGGTATCATTCTGTTTATATACAAGTGGAACGAAGAAAAAGATATTGTTGATTAGTTACAGTTTTAACAATAATACATAATCATCAGGGATTGCTTCAACAAGTTTGACGGAGCAATCCCTGATTTATAATACTTAAAGGTGATTTTATGTTTGATTTTCATTCTCACACAAATAATTCCGAAGACAGCAAGCAAACTATAGACTCTCTTTGTTGTTCTGCAATAAATATGGGATTAAAGGGTATTGCAATTACAGACCATGCAGATATATGGTTTTACGATGAAAGAGACTATTTAAAAACTATAGGAAAATCAATTTTTGATGCAAAATATGCAAAAGACAGATATAAAAACGATTTAGAAGTTTTTATTGGTATTGAATTGGCAGAATATTTATCATCACCCGAAAAAGGCAATCTTGTTTTGGGCTTACATAATTTTGATGTTATATTAGGGTCTGTTCACAGCATTAAATACGGTGATATGAACGATAGTTATTCAAGGATAAATTTTGGAAACGATGTGAGCAATGCAACTATTGACGGATTTTTGAGAGAATATTTCAACCGAGTTTACGAAATGGCAACAAAAACGGATTTCGATATTTTAACTCATCTTAATTGCCCATTCAGATATATAAACGGAAAATTTGGAAGAAACATAAGCATAAAACCATATGAAAATATTATCAAAGAAATTTTCTGCGTTATCATGGAAAGAAATATTTCTCTTGAAGTTAATACATCGGGAATCGGTACTCTCCTCAACTCCACCATGCCCGATTTGGAAACATTATTTCTTTACAAAAAAATGGGTGGAAAGCTAATAACTCTTGGTAGCGACGCACACACTCCCGAATGTGTTGCAAAAGGATTCAAAGAGGTTATTCCCCATTTGAATGAAATTGGTTTTGTGGAGTATTGCTTCTTCAGAGACAGAAAAATTCAAACCGAGAAGTTAGAATTTTGATTTTCAGGTTTTATTTTTAACCGAATTTTTTTAACCGAGAAGTTATAGTTATAATTTTATTTTTTTAGCAAATTCTTAATGCAAGTGCAACTTTAAATTTCACCGTTAAATTCACCTTCAAATTTTGCTGTTGTTCACTGTTTCATTTACTTTGATAATTATCTGGTAGAATTTACTTTGGGGATTATTTTTTTATTTTCGTAAATTCCATTTCTAAATTCCACTGTTTCATTTACTTTGAGAATTTACTTTTTTTCAGTTTTTTCAAAAAATTTCAAAAAAGGTATTGACAAATGGAAAGTTATGTGATATAATCCCATTCGTTGACTGGCCGAGGCAACAAGGCAGGAAACAAAAAAGTAAATATGGGGGTTTAGCTCAGCTGGGAGAGCATCTGCCTTACAAGCAGGAGGTCACAGGTTCGAGCCCTGTAGTCCCCACCAACAAAAGAGCACTTTAGTCATCAGACAAAAGTGCTCTTTTGAATGATGTTTGCCTTCGGCAAATGCATCACATCTTATTAAGACGATTTTTCAACAAAGCACAAGACAAAAAGATTGTCGGAAGCGAATGGTCACTTTCTCGATTTCAAGGGAGAATAATATGAAAAGGTTTTTATCTCTTTTGCTTACAATTATCCTATCATTAAGCATATCTGCTTGTTCCGGCTATAATGGAATTATGCGAAAGCATCTTAGCAATAAAGATAATTATTATGATATAGATGCAATTTTATGTTCATATAGAGAAGATAAAGACAGAATTTATCTATATGTTTCCGTAAATGATAAAACAGCTTTTGACTCTTACGAGAAAAATAGTGATGAAATCGAATTGGAGTTAGTGGGTGATAATTGCAATGTTATCAAGGAAGTTCTTGCAAACGAAGAAATACTCAAAGGTGATAAAATTACCGTAAAATGCTCAACTTGGATTTATATGGATTCAACATTTTATTATATTGCCGAAATAAAAAATAAAGATAAAACATTTTTATCGTTTGATTACGGGTTAAAGAATATCATAAAATATATTAATGATAACAAATCTTTACTTTAATCTCTCAACACATAACAGAGTTTTGCGCCTTTAGACAATAACATCACCTTACACAAATCTTTTCTACAGAAAGAGGTAAGCTCATGAAAGACAAACTAAAATTACTTTTAAGATGGGCAATAATATTTCTTTTTTGCTTTATTATGATATATTTATTTGTATTTGTTGGTGGCTGGAAGCTATTTGAAAGTGGCGACCCTATTTTTATTGAAATTGGTGTTGCATTTATTTTATCGTTTTTTGTTTTATTATTCATCGAAATGATATCACTTCTTGAAAAAAGAGTTAAAGCTTTGGAAGACCGTATAAAAGAACTTGAAAAGAAATAATTTCAAAAATGAATGAGGGTAATTTTATATGTTTGAGCTTACAAACGAACAACGCAGATGTTTTGCATTAAAACCAGTTATTCAGAATTGGGAATGCATCAAGATAAAACCAAGTCCATATGACACATTTGAAACATACGCATATTGCGAAGACAATGTTATAAAAAAATGCGTGACAACAAGTGATGTGGAGTATTGCGAATTCGAGCTTTGCGAAAAAATTTCCGATGACGGCAAATATTTACTTCCCAAAACATCAAAAGGAAAGCCCGTGCTTCTTTCGTCAAGCAACCTTTTGAAAAGACCAGCTTTAGGTATGTGTTTAAGATATTACCGCAAAGATGTTTCTCTATATAATTGTTCGGCAGAGTGCGACTATTTTACAAACGCTTATTTGGGTGATGTTAATAATTTTGAAGAATGGGTCAACAATTGGTGTCTTGATACTGACGAAAAAGACATCGCAGATATTGAATGCTTTTCAAAGCTCTGTCGCAAGCGCATTAAATTTAACGAAGGTGATGTTTTTAGATTCAAAATAGACAGGCGTCTTTACGGATATGGACGAATTATTCTTGATTTTGATAAAATGAGAAAGCGTAAAGAACCGTTTTGGGACATACTTATGTCAAAGCCGTTAGTTTGTAGCGTATACCACATCGCAACAACAAGAGAAGATGTTACACTTGAGGAGTTGAAAAACTTAAAGTCATTACCTTCAACAGTAATAATGGACAATCCTTTGTTTTACGGTGAGTATGAAATAATAGGCAATTTGCCCATAACAGAAAACGAAGATTACCCCATTATGTATGGCAAAAGCATACATGGAAACGAACAGGCAATTTGTTTTCAACATGGAAAAACCTTTAAAAAACTTGAAGACGGTGTGCTTTTATACCGCGGATTTACAAATAATGCAGTTTCATTTTCTCTCAATTTTCGTAAAGATGTTCTTTTGGATTGTATAAAAGCCAATTCCAATTCTCCCTATTGGGAAAAATATTCTTATTACATTGCAAACAGTGATTTGCGAAACCCAAAATTCAGCCAAGAGAGAAAAGAAATCGGTGCTCAAATGGGCATTTCCCTTGAATAACAGATATATTTTAATCTGCTGTAGCAAACACAATTTGGATTTGTATTTGCTACAGCAGATTTTTAATTATTTACTTTTTCAAATCAAGCTAAAAACCTTCATTTAAAATATCAATCAGAGAATATTACATCAAAAATCTCTAAAAACGCATATCATAGTATATCAACAAGCTCATTATTCAATGCTTTATTCATACTTCTTACAGCGCAAAACTTCCCACACATTGAGCAAGTATCGTCATATTCCGGCTTTCTTTCTTCTCGTATTTTCTTAGCATATTCGGGGTCAAGAGCACATCTCCACTGCCCTTCCCAATCCAGGTTTCTTCTCGCCTCTCCCATAGAATCATCAATATCTCTTGCATGAGGGATTTTTGTTAGCACAAATTACAACTTGTCCCTTTGCAACAAGCTCTCTGATTTCTTCCTCGGTTCTGTATTCCTTAGAAGCAACCACTTTCATTTCAGGGGTAAGTATACCACGCTTTGCCGCATCCATTTGAGTTGTATAATTTCTCATATTATCATTCCTTTCACCGTTTTTTATAGGCATATTTAGTATTAAGTTTAAAATTATGCTGTATTGGTCCTCTCCCTTTTCCCAAATCCAACATTGCTGCAAGAGCATTTGAAAGATATTCTTTCGCCATTTTCACTGACTCTGAAATGGTATAACCCTTTGCAAGATTTGAAGCAATGGCACTTGAAAGGGTGCATCCTGTTCCATGTGTATTTGGGTTATTGATTCTTTTTCCATTAAACCAATAAAACTTACCATTTTCATAAAGCAAATCATTTGCATCGTTAACGCTATGACCGCCCTTAAGCAAAACTGAACAGTGATAAGTATTTCCAATTGTCTTTGCGGCTCTTTTCATGTCGTTTTCTGTTTGAATGTTCATTCCCGAAAGAACCATTGCTTCGGGGATATTTGGAGTTACAAGAGTAGCTATAGGAAAAAGCAAGGTAGTTAAAGCTGTAACTGCATCGTTTTTCAAAAGATTATCACCACTTGTTGCAACCATAACAGGGTCAACAACGATATTCTTTGCTTTATAAAAATTCAATCGTTCAGCAATAACGCAAATAAGGTCAATTGATGATACCATACCAATTTTCACAGCATCGGGATAAATATCTTCAAAAACTGCATCCAACTGAAGTTTTAGGAAATCGGGAGATACTTCTTCAATTGCTCTGACTCCCAAAGTATTCTGAGCTGTAAGAGCAGTTATAACACTCATTCCATATGCTCCGTTTGTTGTTATTGTTTTCAAGTCTGCCTGAATCCCTGCTCCACCGCTACAATCACTGCCTGCTATTGATAACACAGTTTTCATCTTTACATAACCATCCTTTCTGCAATATTAACTTTCACTTTTGACTTACTATTCTTCTAATATTCTCGTTTTAATTTTCCAAAATAAATTTGAAAAATAATTATGCTCTCTACAAAACTTCCACTTGAAAATTTCAAATATCAATATCAACATCAATATAACCCAAGCTCTGTGGCTTTCAATTTCAGTTGCTCTGCGGCGAGCTTTGGGTTTTCTGCCTTCATTATAGCAGAAACAACACATATACCATTTATTGGAATTCCTGCAAGGACATCTATATTATCCTTATTCAAGCCACCGATTGCATTTACAGGAATTGGAACAGCATTGCAGATATTCAAAAGAGTTTCTGTTGATGTTATAATGGTTTTCACTTTAGTTGTTGTTGGTAAAATAGCGCCAACCCCAAGATAATCTGCTCCCTGCATATATGCCTCTGTTGCCCAAGGAACAGTTTTAGCTGTTGCACCGATAATTTTATTTTCTCCAAGAATTTTTCTTGCGGTTAAAACAGGCATATCAGCCGCCCCAAGATGAACACCCTCTGCATCAACAGCAAGAGCAACATCAACTCTGTCGTCAATAATCAAGGGTACATTATACTCTCTTGCAATACGGTGGACTCTTTCTGCAAGTTCCATATATTCCCGAGTTGTTTTTTCTTTTTCACGAAGCTGAAGCAGGGTAACTCCCCCACTAAGCGCACTTTCCACCCTATAAAGAAACTCTTTTTCCGTATAGTTTGTGCTATCGGTTATAAAGTATAATCTTGTATCAATTTTTTTCATACCCACATTGCCCCCTTACATTTTTTTGCTTTTTCCCTTTTCAACTATACATTTAAAATACTATTTAATCTCTCATACTCCTCTATCACATATACAAATAATCATTTAAAACAGGTTGCAAACCTTCTGCCGAAATATCCTTATACATTGTATCAAGACAACGGCTATCGTCAATTTCAAATTGTCCGTCTCCCTCAAGTTCGCTTGATTCTTTGCCCCGATATTTGCTTTCGTGGTCTCCAACTCCTGTTGAAACTCCTGCCGATATTTTTGTTGCAGCTATTTTAACTATACCGTTTCTGAACTCTGCACTTTCACGAGATGAAACCGTTATACCCACATATGGTAAAAATATACGGTATGCGCAAAGCACCTGGCATAGTTGTCTTTCGTGAACGTCTAAAGGGTTTATTTTGTCATTGTTAACAATGGGTCTGAGACGAGGACAAGAAAGAGAAAACTCTGCGTGAGGATACTTTCTTTGCAAATAATAAATATGCAACGCACTTGCCAGGGCATCCTTGCGAAAATCTGCAAGACCGAGCAATGCGGAAACGCCAACCCCTCTCATACCGCCCATAATTGCCCTCTCTTGAGAATCAAAGCGGTATGGCCAAACCCGTTTATTGCCAAGTAAATGTAATTTTTCATATTTATCAGTATCATATGTTTCTTGAAATACAGTTACATAATCTGCACCGCATTGGTGGAGATATTTATATTCATCGGTATTAACGGGATAGATTTCAAGACCGACCAAGCGAAAATATTTTCTTGCTAATTTGCACGCCTGACCTATATATTCTATATCGCTTATTTTTCTGCTTTCCCCTGTAAGTATAAGTATTTCTTCCATGCCGCTATCACTAATGACTTTCATTTCTCTTTCTATCTGCTCCGCAGACAGCTTTTTTCTTCTGATGTGATTATAACAATTGAATCCGCAATAAACACAATAGTTTTCACAATAATTTGAGATATAGAGAGGGGTAAACAGATAAACTGTGTTGCCGAAATGCTTGCTTGTTTCAACCCTTGCACGCTCTGCCATTTGTTCCAAATACGGTTCTGCCGCAGGGGAAAGAAGTGCTTTGAAATCTTCTACTGTGCAGATATCGTGGTCTAACGCTTTTTCAACATCAAAAAAGGTATATCTTGAATAATCATATGAATCAAAATGATTCATAACCTTGGAACAGATGTCCGATTTTATAACCTCCATTCCTTCCATATATTCCATATGATTTTTACGGAATGAAGGGTCGTTTTCTATTCTGTGTTTTTTTATAAGTGCCCCCTCTGACAAAAATTCAGAGTCTACAAAAAAAATGTTTTCCATAACTCCCTCTCAATCACGAAGAAACCCTGTTAATGGGTCAGAAGAAGACGCTCCTCTGGAGAGAACTCTTCCAAGCCCTGCAAGATATGCTTTTCTGCCTGCATCAATTGCGTTTTTAAACGCTTGCGCCATCATAGGCAAGTTACCTGCGGTTGCGAGGGCGGTGTTTGCCATTATTGCCGCTGCTCCCATTTCCATTGCTTCGCACGCCTGAGATGGTTTACCAATACCTGCATCAACTATGATTGGTAAATCAATTTCATCAATAAGAATCTGAATAAAATCCTTTGTTGAAAGACCTTTATTTGAACCAATTGGTGAAGCAAGTGGCATAACGCTTACTGCACCTGCATTAACTAAGTCTCTTGCAATATTAAGGTCGGGGTACATATACGGCATAACCAAAAATCCCTCGTTTGATAAGATTTCAGTTGCTTTAACCGTTTCCGAATTATCGGGAAGCAAATATTTTGAATCTCTCATAATTTCAACTTTAACAAAATCACCGCATCCCATCTCCCTTGCGAGGCGAGCTATACGCACTGCCTCATCTGCATTTCTTGCGCCGCTTGTGTTTGGAAGCAAGGTTACTCCCTTTGGAATATAATCTAAAATATTTTCATTCTCTTTAGTATTTGCTCTGCGAACTGCAAGAGTTATAATTTCTGCACCTGCATCCTTTATTGCAGATTCTATCAGTTTCATTGAATATTTGCCTGAGCCAAGTATAAAACGAGAACTAAATTCCCGTCCTCCGATTATTAGTTTATCTTTCATCTTTTTTCCTTTCTTAACTATTGTATTGTTCTGAAATAATCCTGAGAGCCATATGCGCCTGATGTGCGGCACAAATCATAACTCTTGAAGAAATAAGCCCTTCTTTTTCCACATCGCTTTGCTCATCACCGCAAACATATAACTTTTTTAATGCCCTTCTTGTTTTAATTGCGTTGCCACTTCCCATACCTGCCATTCCGGATGCAGTTATTAGAAATTTTTCAGGCATTCTTTCGAGGACAATATTTGTTAGCATTGCTTTATTTTCAGCGTTGTCAAACGCTTCGCAAATAATATCTGCGTTTTGTAAAAGCGAAACTGCATTTTCCTCGTTGATGCAAACTGTATGTATTTCAACTTCAGTATATGGGGATATCTCCATTAAATTTTCTTTCATTGCCACTGTTTTTTCCATTCCGATTTGAAACGCCTTATACTGCTGTCGATGTATGTTGGTAATATCAACCTTATCAAAATCAATAAGTATCAATTTTCCAACACCTGCCCTTGCAAGAATAAGGGAGATTGCAGAGCCAAGTCCTCCAAGTCCACAAATTGCAACCGTTGCTTCCGCAAAGCGTTTTTGCTTTTCTTCGCCATACCGTTCCGATAAAGCATTGTTCCATTCTTCTTTAGTTGGAATCAAATCAACCACCTCCAACAAAGCTGACAATCTCCAAAACATCGCCATCTTTAATAATTGTTTCGTTATACATTTTCTTTGGAACAATATGTCCGTTTTGTTCTACGGCAATACGATTTATATCGTACTGTGCCTCCAAAACATACTCTGAAATTGTTTTTACACCGATGTTAAGCTCTTTGCCATTGATTTTTACCATATAAACACCTCCTTTAAAACGCAAAAAAGGAAGCTACCGATTTGGTAACTTCCTTGATAAAACATCCTTCCCAATATCCCTCTATCAGGCATCCCTACGTTGGCATTATCCAAATCAGGTTCTCGGTCGAAGGTCGCACCTTCCTCTCAGCCCGTATACGAGCTCCCGTATATTCAATTTACAAGTGCATTATATACCACTGTATCAGAAAAATCAATACCTTTTTGAAAAAAACTTATTTTTCAATATCCATCATCGTTCCAATGAAGAACGGAATATTGTTTTCGCAGTCGACAATCATAAAAACAAAGGGTCTGTTAAGGTATACTTGTTTTGGTTTATCGGTTTCAGCCATACCGTAATCCTTCATTTCAACTGCTGTTGCCGCTCCTGCCTTTGTCCCTCTTTCACCAACAGAGATAAAGGTTTTATGAATAACCCTGCTGATATAGATATTTCCCGCTGTAGAAGTTCCAAGCCCTTTAAAATTTGCCTTTTCGGGATCAAACGCATCAGGCATCCCCATTGATGAAAGAATGGCCGACATTTCCACACTGTATTCTGTTTCAAACTTTGGAATTGAAGTTTTAACAGTTGTATACTGTGGATTTGAAAGCAAGGAACTGAGAGCTTCACCGTTAATAGACCCAATATATTCCGAAACGCTTATTCCTTCATTTGGAAGCAATGCAACAAATGCGTATTTTCCGCCTTTGTATTTCTTCATAAACCCTGTTGCATTTCCGTCTTCTAAATAGATGTTTTCCGACCCATTCATAAACGTTGCATTTTGCTCTGTACCGTCTTCTTTTGTGAATTTACCCTCTCTTATCTGTTTTTCCTCGTATATTTCCATCCACTCCGCTTCAAAAGCAAGTGCATTAACAAGATACATAACAGCATCAGGCGATATATCATCAAGAATTTCGGAAATCATTTCATCTGTTTTTTCGTTTACCCAATTGTTGATATCATTCTTTGTTGCTTCGTTAAAAGGGGCTTTAAATATATTTGCTCCGTAATAATCCGTGTTTGTTTGCAAAAAATCATTGTTAACCGTAAAACGGTCATCATCGGTAAACCAGATGGAATTTGCAAGGGAAAGCTTATATTTTTCGTTTTGCGGAAGGTTTTTCAAATAATTGTAAATATACTGATTCAACTTATCAATCGGCAAACCGAGAACTCTTTCCATCTGCTCTAAAGTTTCCTCTTTTGCACCATTTGCCGTCATTGACAAGGCGCAAAGTACCGACAAGGGAGAAATCAACGTATTGTTCCCCTCGCTTTCGCTCGCTTTAAACAAACGAACAGCAAAATCGGTAATACGAGAATTGTCAGACGAGAATTCACCCGATACATTTATCTCTGAAGGCGTTATGCTCTCCGTTAAATCTTTTGCTTCACTTTTGGGTTTATTCTCTGCTGTGCACCCACTGATATTGAATATCATAGCCAATAGAAGAAATATGCTTATAAAAGTTAAATTGATTGATGTTTTTTTCATTTTCTTTTCCCCTTTTACTTAAAGTAATATTCATATTCGGGAAGTGACTTCCACTCATCTGTTGAAGTTAATATATCTTTAATTCCCTTACATACATCTAAGAATTTCTGTCCCTTTGTATTTTTGGCGTTGAATGACAACGCAATGTTCTCTGCTGTTACAGTTTTTTCATAGCTTCCGTATTTAACAGTAAGAATCAAAGTCATTGAAGGGTCTGAGCCAAATGTTCCTCCGTGTGGGTCATATTCCTTTGGATATTCGTCTATATTCAAATCGCATAAAAGATTCCATATTTTTATTTTCTGCTCATCCGAAAGATAAAGTTGGGCTGTATAATCCTTTGGCTCTTTTGCAGATTTGAATTTTATCAGCTCCCCTGTTTCACAGTTATATGAGCTGCAACCGTTAACATTCCACGTTAAGGAAAAAGAGAAATTCTTCGGTATATCCGTTTTGTTTTCGCTACCGTCTTGGTCACCCTTATATCCGTAATCATAATCAGAAACATCTGTGTTATCTTTAATTACCCCATCATAGCCGTAATTATGATCCGGATTTTCATTTGCGGAAACGCCATCCTCAGCATTGCCATAAAACAAATTTGATTCGTCTGTATCAGCAGGGCTTTCCACCTTCTGCAAATCATCTTTTACAATGGAAAAAACGGTTTTTACAGATACGGCAATCAGTATCAGGCACAGTGGGATACAAACTCCCAAAGCTCTGCGACGTTTTTTTCTTCGTTCTATAATTCTGTTGTTACTGCGACGAAATATTTCCGCTTTTCTTTCTTCAAAATTCATCATAATAATTGCTCACCATCCTTTCCGAGAATGACGAAAAGTTCCTTTTTTGCACGATATAATAGATTGTCGATTTGCTTTTTGTTTTTCTTCATAACCTTTGCTGCTTCTTCGTAAGACAGTCCTTCAAAATAAATCAGGTGAACAACGATACGCATATCGTCGGGCAACGAATTAAGAGCATTATTAACAATTTTCTTTCGCTCATCTTCAAGAACGATTCGCTCAATTTCGCAATATTCGGATGATAGATTTTCTGCTTCGTTAATCTCAACAAAATTTATAATTTTTCTGTGCTTTAAATAATTCAAGGCACGGCTTCGACCAAGCATAAACAAATAGGTTTTCAGCTCAACCTTAAAATTATATTTATGCTTGTTTACAATAAGGTCTGAAAACACATCAATTGCAATATCTTCAGCAGATTGAATGTCCTTAACATAACGGTCTATAAAGAAAACCAGCTTATCAAACAATTCATTCATTATTTCATCAAAGGCACTTTCATCTCCATCAAGAAAACGGCGGTAGCTACTTGCACCGTTATCCATATTTTTACCTCCCAAAATAGTTAAATGTATGCCCTTCTGCTTATTATACAACTGAACATTGGTAAAATCCTTAAAAAAAATATACTTTTTTTGAAATTTTTCTTTTTGGCATTTGAGATATGAAAAATACTATTGCTGATTCATATTTGTTTTTATATTGCAAACACTCCAAAAATATGGTATAATCTGTACAGTTAGCATAAATTACATTCAAAAAATAGATACATAAACATACCGAAGGAGCTTTAATATGCAAAAGTTAAACTCAACAGAAAAAGAGTTTTTTATAAACACAACTTTTTCAGACAATATGGTACTTCAAAGAGACAAAGCCGTTAGAATATTTGGATATGGCGGTAATGTTGGCGAACAAGTTACTGTTAAATTCGGTGAAAACATATACAGAGGAACAATTGAAGAAAACGGATGGGAAGTCTGGCTCTCCCCTATGACCAAAGATAAAACAGGTAAAACCCTTGAAGTTATTTACAAAGATAAAACTGTTGCTTTTCAAAATGTTGTTGTTGGAGAAGTTTGGCTTTGTAGCGGACAATCCAATATGGAGGTTACAATCCAATACATTCAGAGCAAAAATCAGAATGTTAAAAACGAGTTTTGCGAATTTGAAAATTGGAACAACATAAGGATATACAGCCGTAATTATAAAGAAACAGAGCAACCAATTATTGAAAGAGAACAAACGGAGAAATGGCAAACTGTTGGTAGCTTTGATGATGTGCTTGATTCAAGCGCTTCTGCTATTGCTTTCGCCTCTAACCTCTCACATATTCTTAATGATGATGTTCCTGTTGGGGTTCTTAACTGTTCAGTTGGTGCGTCCCCAATTGAAAGCTGGATTTCGCCATGTGGAATGGCTGAGTTGAATTCGTTTTTTGAAAATAAAAACAGTATATTTTACAATGGAATGTTACACAACATATACGGTTATACCTTTGGCGGACTTTTCTGGTATCAGGGCTGTGCCAATGCTCAACCTCATATGGCTGAAGATTACAAAAAACAATTCAGAGTTTTCCGCAAGGAAGTTCAAACAGCAACAAAGGATGAAAACTTACCAATTGTTCTGATGCAAATAGTTCAATATGAACAGTGGTGCTGTTGGACAAATATGCGTCAAGCACAATGGGATTTGATGGAAATTCCAAATGTTTATACTGTTTGCGGTATTGACCTTGGTTCAAATATAACTCCCCACAGCGTTGCCTTGGAGCATGATGGATTGCATCCCACAGATAAATGGGATGTTGGCAAACGAGCAGCAGGTGTTGTTGCAGAAAAAATACTTCATCTTCCAGCACCCGAAGAAGGTATTCCCTATGGAATTTCTCCTTCAATTGAAAATGCAGTTTGGAAAGATGGTAAAATATATCTCACAATCAAAAATGCAAAAAAACTTACATACTCAAAGGGTGAACCATACGGATTTGAGGTTTTGGAAAATAATGAATGGCATAAGACAAAAGCCGAAATACAAGGTACGAGCTTAATAATTGCATACAATGGCTATAAACCCCAAACCCTTCGTTATCTCCAATTCAATGTAATTCCCGATGGTGTTGCTTTTATTCGGAATGAATTTGGTTTACCTCTTGCCCCAGCACAGGAAATTAAAATACAATAATTAAATGAATTTTTATATGAGCAAAGTCAGCAATAATATCTTCAGGACAAAATACTCAAAACACTTTCCGAAAATAAAACGCTTTTAAAAGGTGAGCTTTTTTAAAGAAAAGGTTCACCTTTCTTTAGTAAATTGTATGGAAAAACATTTTTCAGGATATATTTTCACAAATGATATTACCTTGCTGTATTCTGAATTACTTCATTTTGAAATTCCGTCAATGATTTCTTGATGGCACATAAACTCAGTGTAAATTCTACTCCTGTATTTATGCGGAAAAATCAACATATTTCAAAGAAAAAATTTATAGAAAAAATTTGAGGAATTTGTAAAAAAAGGGTAGACATTTCAAAGATTTTATGGTAGAATACTCATAGTTAATAGTATGTGGTGTTTTACACATTTTAGTATGAAAGGAATTAACATGAAACTTTATCTGCAAAAAGCAAGTATTTTAAAACGCATTTCTGCTTATATTCTTGATTTCATTGTGCTTGTTATTTGCATAACGGGTTTTGCCACATTGTTTTCAACTTTGTTCGGGTATGATAATTATAATGATACTCTTGAGAGAAGGCAAGAGGCAATTGAGGCAGAGTACGGTGTTGATTTTGAGATAAAACAAGAGGATTACGAAAAACTGACTCAAAAAGAGAAAGACAATTATTCCAAAGCAGAAGAAGCATATATCAATGATGATGAAGCGAAAAAAGCATGGAATATTATTATAAGTCTTATACTTACCATAATATCTTTGAGTATACTCCTCGCCCATATAATTGCAGAATTTTTGATTCCTATGTATTTTGGAAACGGTCAGACAATAGGAAAAAAAGTTTTCGCTCTCGGTGTTATGAGGTCAAACCATGTTAAAATATCAAACCAGAATTTGTTTATAAGAAGCGTTTTGGGGAAATGTACAATTGAAGCGATGGTTCCTGTTCTCCTTGTTATAATGATATTTTCAGGTATATTAGGAATTGTTGGAACTGCTGTTTTGGGCTTGATTCTCCTTTTACAGATTTGTCTTCTTATTTTCACTTCCAATAACAGCGTTATTCATGATATTTTGTCAGATACCGTTGTTATTGATATGTCAAGTCAGCTCATCTTCGATACAGAAGAAGCAATGGTTGAATATATTAAAAAGCATCACAAAGAACAGGTTGATAGCGAAAAATACTAAACCCGTTTTTTCCTGTACATGAAGCGCATTTTATTTTTAAAAAAATAAATATAAATAAAAAAGGTAGGTTAATTATGAAAGTTGTTTTACAAAATCTCACACAGACTTTCCCTAATCGAAACAAAAAGATTAAGGAAGTTGTTGTTGCGGTTAATGACTTCACCTTTACCGTTCCCGACGGTAAGCTCGTTGGTTTGCTCGGGCCTTCCGGCTGTGGTAAAAGTACAACGCTTTATATGATAAGCGGTTTGCAGAAGCCAACAGCAGGACGCATCTATTTCGGGGACGACGATGTCACTGACATGTCAACAGAAGACAGAGGAATAGGTCTTGTTTTCCAGAACTATGCTCTCTACCCTCACATGACGGTTATGCAGAACATTATGTTCCCACTTCAAAACCTTAAGGGTAAAGACAAAATGTCTAAGCAGCAAATGATTGAGCGTGCTACAAGCGTTGCTAAGCTCGTTCAGATTGATGAGCTTTTGGACAGAAAGCCAAACGAAATGTCGGGTGGTCAGCAACAGCGTGTTGCTATCGCAAGAGCTTTGGTAAAAATGCCCCGTGTTCTTCTTCTTGACGAACCACTTTCTAACCTCGATGCAAGACTTCGTTTACAAACCCGTGAAGAAATCAGAAGAATTCAGCGTGAAACAGGAATCACAACTATTTTCGTAACTCATGACCAGGAAGAAGCTATGAGCATTTCCGATATAATTGTTGTTATGAAAAAGGGTGTTATTCAGCAAACAGGTAAGCCACAGGAAGTTTACGATGACCCTGCTAACTTATTTGTTGCTAAATTCCTTGGAACTCCTCCTATAAATGTTTTCGACGGAAAAGTTGTTGGCGGAAAATTGTTCCTTGGCGAAGATGCGGTTCTTGATGTTGGCGGTGTTGAAGACAAAGAAGTTTTTGTTGGCATCCGTCCTGAAGGATTTATTGTTTCCGATAATGGATGTATGTTCTGTAATGTTTCAAATGTTGAAGTTATGGGCAGAGATTCAAGTATAGTTTCGACTCATGTTTCTTCTTTAAACCCCGTTATTCGTTCCATTGTTGATTCTGATGTTATCGATGAAAGCAAGGAAGTTGTCAGCTTCAATCTGAAGCCACATAAAGTTTTCTTGTTCGATAAAGAAACAGAAGAAAGAATCTATTTCACAAACCCAGCCCTCCCCGAAAGAAAGATATCCGATACAAATGAAGACGGATTTGGGTCAGGAGTGTAAACTATGGTACAAAATAAACATCAATGGAAGGCATGGCTGTATCTATCACCGGCGATTGTTCTGCTGTTGGTTTTTACAGTATGGCCGATTATTAACACTGTAAGAATTGCGTTCCTCGAAGGATATAGCTCTATGTCCGCTGTGGGAGGCACAACCTACCAATTTGGTATTTCCAACTTCCAGAAGGTTGTTGCTTATAAGGGATTTGTTTCCTGTCTTAAAAACACTCTTTTACTTTGTTTTTTAACAGTTCCCCTTTCAACAATCATCGCCTTGCTTATTGCGGTTTGTCTTAATTCAATTAAACCATTCCAGAGAATTTTGCAAACTATATTCTTCCTCCCCTATGTTACAAACTCCATAGCAATTGGTATGGTTTTTGCAGCTATGTTTAACATAATCGGTAACATCAATAATGCTGACACTATCAACTCCGTTGGTATTATAAATAATGTTATT
Source organism: Eubacteriales bacterium (assembly GCA_045577455.1). Lineage (GTDB taxonomy): Bacteria > Bacillota > Clostridia > Oscillospirales > CAG-382 > SIG653. The sequence continues at coordinate 10,308 of JAZNIJ010000239.1, read as the reverse complement.
CAATTCTTCGGTGGCGAACCGATCAACTGGATCAACGCAGGGTCAAGTTATACAGCCAATATAACCGTAATGGTTGTTTACATAGTCTGGAATGCACTTCCTTTCAAAATTCTTATTTTGCTCGGTGGTCTCCAAAGCATCAACAAACAATATTACGATGCAGCAAGGGTTGACAGCACACCCAGAAGAAGAGTTTTCACTAAAATCACAGTTCCCCTTCTCTCACCTATGCTTGCCTATGTTGTTATAACCGGCTTCATTGGTGGATTCAAAGAATATTCAAGTATTGTTGGTATATTCGGGGAGAATATGGGCCCTCCAGGTGCTAAAGACAGACTTAACACCATGGTTGGATATATTTACGATAATATATCCAGAAAAGAAGGTCTTGCTTCTGCCGCTGCCTTAATTTTGTTTGGAATTATTCTTGTTGTTACCATGATCAATATGCAGGTAAGCAAGAAGAGAGTTCATTATTAAGGAGGTGCTGTAATGGATTTTACCCCTAAAACTATGTCTGCCAAAGACATTAAAAAAGAAACACAACGCGGAAACATTATGCAAATTCTTGTTAAGGTTGTGATTTACACTTTCCTTTTCACTATAGCACTCATTGTATTGTTTCCCTTTTATTGGATGATAATTTCATCACTTAAATCATTGGAAGAATATAAACTGAGTATCCCAACTCTTTGGCCTCAGAAAATCCTTTTCTCCAACTATGCCGAAGCATTTGAAACTGCAAATCTTGCTCAACTGTTTTATAACACATTATTTGTTGGTGTAGTTTCAACCATCCTTTCTCTCGTTATAACAGTTCTTTCCGCATTTGCTTTTGCTCGTTTGGAATTCAAAGGTAAAAATGTTCTCTTTGCAGGACTTCTTGCAACAATGATGATTCCCGGTGAGCTTTTCACAATAACAAACTACAGCACAGTTAATAGCTTTGGATGGATGGAAACATACAAAGTTTTGATTATCCCTTTCCTTGTTAGTGTGTTCTACATTTATCTTTTAAGACAAAACTTCTTACAAATTCCCAATGAACTGTATCTTGCAGCAAAAGTTGACGGAACTTCGGATTTGAAATATTTGTGGAAGGTTATGATTCCTTTGGCACTCCCAACTCTTATTTCAATTACAATTCTTAAGATGATGGGAGCATGGAACTCTTATGTTTGGCCTCGTCTCGTTGCAAACGATGATGCTCACAAACTCATAACAAACGGTTTGAGAAACGCTTTCAGCGATGCGTCGGGCGATGTTAACTTCCCTGTTCAGATGGCGGCTGTTGCCATTGTTTCCGCACCTCTCTTCCTTGTATTTATCTTCCTTAGAAAATACATCATGAAGGGCGTTAGCAGAAGCGGTATCAAAGGATAAAAAATGTAAAAATAAATAATATTTCACATTTTTAGAAAGGACAAAAAGATGAAAAAACATTTATCTTTACTCTTAGCAATTACAATGCTTTTCTCACTCCTCACCCTTGCATCTTGCGGTGGCGGAAATGAAAGCACAGCTACAGGCGAAAGCAAAGAACCTGTTTCCATCAGCGAAGAAGAAGCAGTTGAAAACAGCAATTTCAAAGTTCCCGAAGGTGGATATGATGGAAGCGAAGTAACCATTAAATTCTACCACACTATGGGTGCTGCTCTCCGCGAAGTTTTGGATAACTACATTGTTGAATTCAACGCACTTTATCCAAACATCAAAATCGAACATGAGCAAGTTGGTAGTTACGACGATGTTCGCGACCAGATAAGCAAAGAAGTTGTTGTTGGTAACCAGCCCAACATAGCATATTGCTATCCTGACCACGTTGCTCTTTACAACCTTGCAAAAGCTGTAACACAGCTTGACGGTCTTATCGCAAGCAAGATTGAAGTAACAAGAGCAGACGGCACAAAAGAAATTATTGGTCTTACAGATGAACAGAAAGCAGATTTCATTGAAGGTTACTACAAAGAAGGTGCTTCCTTCGGTGATGGCTTGATGTACACACTTCCTCTTTCTAAATCAACAGAGGTGCTTTATTACAACAAAACATTCTTTGATGAACACAATCTTTCCGTTCCAAAAACATGGGAAGAAATGGAACAGGTTTGCGCACAGATTCTTGCAATAGATTCCAGCTCTATTCCTCTCGGATACGATAGCGAATCCAACTGGTTCATCACCATGTGCGAACAGTATGGTTCTCCATACACAAGTGCTACAGGTAATAAATACCTCTTCAACAACCAGACAAACAGAGATTTCGTTGCAAAGTTCAAAGAATGGTATAACAAAGGATATGTAACAACACAATCCATCTACGGTGCATACACATCCGGCTTGTTCACAGAGCTTAACGGAACAAGATGCTATATGTGTATCGGTTCTTCAGCAGGTGCTTCTCACCAGATTCCTGCAAAAGATTCTGAAGGTAACTATCCATTTGAAGTTGGTATGGCAACAATTCCACAAGTTAATGTTTCCAACCCAAAAGTTATTTCTCAGGGACCCAGCTTGTGCATCTTCCAGAAATCCAACTCTCAGGAAGTTGTTGCTTCTTGGCTCTTTGCAAAATTCCTTGCAACAAAGGTTGAATTCCAAGCAGAATTCTCCATGGCTTCCGGTTATGTTCCTGTTATCAAATCTGTTAGCCAAAACGAAGTTTATGCACAGTTCCTTGAATCCGGAAACGGCTACGGAAACCTCCCTGCTCTTTCTGCAAAGCTCTGTCTTGAACAGGAAAAAGCATATTACACATCCCCTGCATTTAACGGTTCTTCCACAGCTCGTGAACAGGTAGGCGCACTTTTAACACACTGCCTTGTTGAAGAAAATGTTGATATAGAATCTGCATTTGAAGATGCTGTTGAAGAATGCGAGTATAACGAATAGTATACAACACAAGGTTAATGGGTAAAGTTTTATGAGAAAAAAATTTAAATTGTTTTCTCTGATTAGTATTCTTGTAATTGCTTCCCTTCTCACTGCATGCGGTGAGAAGGACAGCAGTTCTTTGGATGCATCGGAAAATACATCTGAAATAGTTTCAAGTGATGTATCGACCGAAGTTACTGATATAGATTACGCATCAGAGATTAAACTTGACTTAAACTCCTCAGACACCCTTAAAATCAAAGCTGATGTTCGCCTTTTCGTTGACGGTGATACAACGCATTTTGATGTTGACAAAAGCATTATAAGCACAGGAGTTCTTAAAGCAAGATATCTTGCTATAAATACTCCCGAATCTACAGGTAAAATTGAAGAATACGGAAAGAAAGCTGCTAAATTCACAAAAGAAAAGCTCTCATCCGCAACATCAATATATCTTGAATGTGAAGGAAGTGCTTTGGAAGCTGACTCCACGGGCGACAGATACCTTCTTTGGATTTGGTACAAAACCGATAATTCTGAGGAATACAGAAACCTTAATGTTGAAATTCTTCAAAACGGCCTCGCCATTGCATCATCTTCTGCAAATAACAGATATGGCGAAATCTGTATGGCGGCTCTCAATCAGGCAAAAGCACAGAAGCTCAATGTTCATTCTGGACAAAAAGACCCTGACTTTTACTATGGTGATGCCTATGAATTAACATTAAAGGAATTAAGATGCAATATTGATACATACAATGGAACAAAAGTTGCATTTGAAGGCGTTATAACAAAAAACGAAGGCAGCACTGTTTATGTTGAAACATTTGATGCCGAAACAAATATGTATTATGGTATCTCCGTATATTACGGCTACAACCTCACAGGGGTTGGACTTGATATTATGAGCGTTGGAAACGAAGTGAGAATTGTTGGCTCTGTTCAGTATTACGAAGCTGGCGGAACATATCAGATTTCTGACATTTCCTATCGTCAGATGAAACCGAATGACCCCAACAATATTCAAAAAATAAGCTCAGGCAATCAGCCCGCTTACTTCCCAACTACTCCCGATACTTTTGCAAACGGCACAGTTACCATTGTAACAGAAGAAGCTGAAAAGACATACAAATATGCCGAATTGGCTATGAATTCATCAATTTCCATGGAGAACCTTGTTGTTACCGATATTTATACAACAACAGCAGAGTCAAGCTCCTCTCAGGGTGCTATGACATTAACCTGCACATGTGACGGTGTTACAATTGATGTAAGAACAGCAGTTCTTTATGACGAAAACAATAACTTGATAACAGCAGAAGCTTATATGGGTAAAACAATAAATGTTAAAGGTATTGTTGACTATTATAGCGGTTCTTATCAAATTAAAGTATTATCAGCTAATGATATTACTGTTGTTTCATAATTAAAATTTTAAGGAGTTAATCGTTTATGAAAAAATTTCTTTCATTTGCTTTAATCATTGCAATGATGACAACAATTTTATCAGGTTGTGGCGGCAGTGATGAAAGCACAGCAGATCAAAGCTCAACAAATGTTTCAGAAATCACATCAGAAGCTGTTTCCGAAAACGCTTCCGAAGCAGAAAAAACAGATCTTGAAAGCGCTGCAGAATTCTTGAAATCCATGTACAAAGATGCTCCCACAGTTACAGCAGCTGATTTTACACGCACAAATGTTCTTAATGTTGCAGGTGTTTCCTACTCTGTGGCTTGGACAGTTGAAGTTGCAGATAACGCAGTTTCTGTTGAAAAAGGTGCAGATGGTGTTGCAGAAGACACAATTAAAATCAATGTTGTTAAACCCGAAGCAGACATCGAATATGTTCTTAAAGCAACTATAACCAACTCTGCTGATTCAACAAGTATTGATGTTGTATTTAACTACAAAGTTCCTGCATACAAGGAAATGTCTTTTGCAGATTACTATGCAGCTCAGACAGGCGACGCAGTTATGGTTAAAGGCGTTGTTTCCGCTATTGTTGCAAAATCCAAAGGCAATTCCAACAACAGCATTTACCTTCAGGGAACAGACGGTGGATATTATATTTACGGTTTGGAAAAAGACCCTGTTACAGAATTAGGTCTTGAAATTGGTATGACAGTTATGTCAACCGGTACAAAAGACATCTACAACGGCACACACGAAGTTAAAGATGCAACTATCGAAATCGTTGACAGCAACAAAGCTGAAGTTGTAGCTATTGATGTAACGGAAGCATTCAAAAAAGCTCCTGCTCTTAACGATCCTTCCCTCGTTGACCTTCAGGGCGCATTGGTAACAATCAAGGGCGTTGAAATCACAGGCATCAGCACTTCTAACAATTCATATTATATGTTCAAATTGGGAGACAAAGAAACATACTCAAGAATTTCTTCTTCCTCCTGCCCTCTTAACGCAGACGAACAAAAAGCATTTATCGATACATACAATAAAAATATTACAAAATCTGCAACAGTTACAGGTATTGTAAGCGTTTACGACGGTAAATTCTATCTCACACCTGCAACAACAGATGCATTTAAAGATTTTGCAGAAATCGAACGTACAGACGCTGAAAAAGTTGCAAATGAAAAAGCAGCTCTTTCCATTACAACTGAGTTTGCAGTTGACAATGAAGTTACAGTTCCTGTTAAAGGTGCAACCTTCGCAGACGTAGCTATCGCTTGGACATCCGAAGATTCTGCAGTTACAGTTAAAAACGGCAAGCTCGTAATTAAGCTTGCAAACGAAGCAAAGACAGTTGTTGTTAAAGCAACTCTCACTTGCGGTGATGCAACAGAAGTTGTTGAATTCACATTAAAGCTCGGTGCTAAAGGCGCAGAAGAAAAGCCCGAAGGAACAGCATATATGTTTGCTCTTGCTCAGGCAAAACTCGGCAAGAACCTTTATTTCACAGGCGAAATGGACGGAAACTTCCTTGCTATGACAGAAGATGCTTCCAAGGCAGTTAAGGTTTACGTTGAAAACGTAACAGGCGGCGTAAGACTCTACTTCATGAAAGACGGCAAGAGAACTTATATCGATGTTCAGGAATATACTGCCGGCAAAGCAGGCGTTCGTATTACAACAGAACCAACTTGCGTATATGTTAAGAACGCAGAGCTTGGCATTTACACAACAAATGTTGCAGGCGCTGACTATTATCTCGGCACATATAACACATTCTCAACAATCAGTGCTTCCAAAACAACATATATCACAGGCGAAAACGCTGCAAATGTTGGAGTTACACAGTTCCCTGCTAACTTAACAACATCAAAGCTCCCTGCAATCGAAGCTCCTGACGAGCCAGACCAACCCGAACAGCCCGATCAGCCCGCTGAAAAGCTTGATATTGTTGCTTCTCCAAAGGCCGATACAGCATATAAATTTGCATTGACACAAGCAAAACTCGGTGAAACTCTTTATTTCACAGGTGAAATGGACGGTTTCTATCTTGCAACAACAACAGATAAATCTGCTGCTGCTGATGTATATCTTGAAAGTGTTGATGGCGGATTTAAACTCTATGTTAAAAACGGTAATGCAAAAACATACATTAATATCGTTGAGCGTGATAATGATCCCGGTAAAGTTACAATCAAATTGGAAGCTACATCCAACACAGTTTACAAATTCAATTCCGAATTGAAAGTATTGGTAACAAATGTTTGTGATGCAGATTACTATTTGGGAACATACAATACATATAAAACAATGAGTGCTTCTAAAACAACATATATCACAGGCGACAAAGCTGCTGATATTGGTGTTTCTCAGTTCCCTGCTTACATTGTTGCTTAAGTTTTAATACTATCTCAAAAAGCTGTCGCATTTTTAACCCTCAATTCTCATCAAAATTAATGCGACAGCTTTTTTCATTTTATTATGCAAAAAACTTTAGGAGAGCGTAAATGAAACAAAATAAAATATCTCGCATTTTATCTTCTATCCTTGTAATTTGTATGCTTTTATCAATGTTTGCAGTTATAACTGTTTCTGCTGAAAGCAAAATAGAACTTAAAGACGAAAGTTTATTGAATATCATCACATCAGACGATACAAAACTTATTTTAGGTCTTTCTGAAAGAAAAACTTTTGCAGACCTTAAGGCAAACTTTGTTAACGCAGACGATTTTATTGCAACATTAAATGAAAAATATCTTAATGACTACTCAGTTATTGGAACAGGAACTTTAATCATTTGCATAAACGACCAAGCAGTTGTTATTGTTAAAGGTGATACTAACGGTGATGGTGTTATCACTTCTACCGACTATCTCCAGATTAAAAATGTTTTTCTTGGAAACCTTTCATTCGATAGTTATTATGCTCTTGCAGCAGATACAACAGATGATGGCACTATCACAACTACCGACTATCTCCAGATAAAAAATTATTTCCTTGGAACATATGACCTTTATCCCGAAGCAGGCGGAAATGATGAACCATCTTCTGAAGTTTCCTCTGAAGAACCATCTTCTGAAGTTCCTTCCGAAGAGCCATCCGAACAAGAAGTTAAATACATTGCAAATAAAAAATCCAAAAAGCTTCACATTCCTACTTGTAGTGGTGTTACTACAATGAGCGAAAAAAACAAAGAATATCTTTATGATGATATTGATACTCTTTTAGCTCTCGGTTATTCTCCTTGCGGAACTTGCAATGCTGGCATTGTAGAATCTTCCGAAGAACCGTCTTCTGAGGTTCCATCTGAAGAACCATCTTCTGAGGTTCCATCCGAAGAACCGTCTTCTGAGGTTCCATCCGAAGAACCGTCTTCTGAAGTTTCCTCCGAAGAACCGTCTTCTGAAGTTTCCTCCGAAGAACCATCTTCTGAAGTTTCCTCCGAAGAACCGTCTTCTGAGGTTCCATCTGAAGAACCGTCTTCTGAAGTTTCCTCCGAAGAGCCATCTTCTGAAGTTACATCTGAAGAACCGTACACTGTTGTTGATTCACCCGTTGCTGATACAGCGTACAAATTTGCATTAACACAAGCAAAACGCGGTGAAGTTCTTTACTTCACAGGTGCTATGAGTGGCTATTACCTTGCAACAACAACTGATGCATCCGCTGCTGCTGATGTATATCTTGAAAGCGTTGCTGACGGCTTTATGCTTTATACTTTAGTTGATGGCGTCAAGACATATATCAACATTGTTGAACGCGATGATGCTCCCGGAAAAATCACTATAAAGATGGATTCTGCTTCAGGTGTTGTTTATACATTCAATTCTGAGCTTAATATCCTTACTACCAATGTTTGCGATGCTGATTATTATCTTGGTACATATGGCACTTACAACACAATGAGCGCTTCTAAAACAACATATATCACTGGCGACAAAGCTGCTGATATCGGTGTTTCTCAGTTCCCTGCTTACTTAGTTACTCTTAACGAAAATAATTCTGACGAATCTTCAGAAGAATCTTCCGAAGAACCCTCTGAAGAACCTTCCGACCCATACACAGTTGTTGAAGATCCTGTTGCTGATACAGCATACAAATTTGCATTAACACAAGCAAAACGCGGCGAAGTTCTTTACTTCACAGGTGCTATGAGTGGCTATTACCTCGCAACAACAACTGATGCATCCGCTGCTGCTGATGTATATCTTGAAAGCGTTGCTGACGGTTTTATGCTTTATACTTTAGTTGATGGCGTCAAGACATATATCAACATTGTTGAACGCGATGATGCTCCCGGAAAAATCACTATAAAGATGGATTCTTCTTCAGGAGTTGTTTATACATTCAATTCCGAACTCAACATCCTTACTATCAATGTTTGTGATGCTGATTATTATCTTGGCACATATGGCACTTACAACACAATGAGCGCTTCTAAAACAACATATATCACTGGCGACAAAGCTGCTGATATTGGTGTTTCTCAGTTCCCTGCATACTTAGTTTTATAAGCAATGCTAACTTTTTATTTATTTTGATTGTTTAAACCCAAAATAAAAAAACGAAAAGGAGTTTTCAAATGAAGCATTCCAAAATTATGAAAGCATTGTCTTCTGTTTTAGTGGTTTGCATGATTTTATCAATGTTTGCAGTTATTACTGTATCTGCTGATAATGTGCTTACTCTTTCAAATGACAGTGCTCTCACAATCGTTGAATCCGAAGGCACAAAGCTCATTTGCGGCTTTGCAGAAAAGAAAACTGTTGCCCAGCTCAAATCAAACTTTGAGTCTCAAAGCGAAATCATTGTTTCTCTTAACGATATCGTTCTCTCTGATGACGCACTCGTTGGAACAGGAACTGTAGTTTCTCTTGGAGAAGACAAAGCAGTTATCGTCATTAAAGGAGATACAAACAGTGATGGTATAATAACTTCAACCGACTATCTCCAAATTAAGAATTATTTCCTTGGCGGATTTGTTCTTAATGGCGTATTTTACTTAGCTGCAGACACCGACGGCAATGGAGAAATTACAACAGCAGACTATCTCCAGATTAAGGGATATCTCCTTGGTCACACCAACCTTTTCCCTGAATCCGGTGATAATGATGAACCTTCCGAAGAGCCATCTTCCGAGATTCCTTCCGAAGAGCCTTCTTCCGAGATTCCTTCCGAAGAGCCATCTTCTGAGATTCCTTCCGAAGAACCTTCTTCTGAAATTTCTTCAGATGAACCTTCCGAAGAACCATCCGAACAGGAAGTTAAGTATATTGCAAACAAAAAGTCCAAGAAGCTCCACATTCCAACTTGTAGTGGTGTTACTACAATGAGTGAAAAAAATAAAGAATATCTCTATGATGATATTGATACTCTTTTAGCTCTTGGTTATATCCCATGCGGAACTTGTAACGCTGGTATGGATGCATCTTCCGAAGAACCTTCATCCGAAATCCCTTCCGAAGAACCTTCATCCGAAATCCCTTCCGAAGAACCATCTTCTGAGATTCCTTCCGAAGAACCATCTTCTGAGATTCCTTCCGAAGAACCATCTTCTGAGATTCCTTCTGAAGAGCCATCTTCAGAAATTCCTTCTGAGGAGCCATCTTCTGAAATTCCTTCCGAAGAACCATCTTCCGAAATCCCTTCTGAAGAACCATCTTCTGAAATCCCTTCCGAAGAACCTTCTTCCGAAATTCCTTCCGAAATTCCTTCCGAAATTCCTTCCGAAGAACCTGATGTTGAAGAAAATTATGCTCTCAACAAAGGATACACAACAGAAGGTAATTTCCTTGACGGAAAAGAAGATGACGGTATTATCCTTACAGACGGCATAATTGCTGATGCTGAAATTGCTGGTTCAACTGTCGCTTTCTCAGGCACAGGTGCAACAAATGTAATTGTTCTTGACCTTGCTAAAGTATATACAGATATTAACGAAATCGTTGTTGCTGGCGTTATTCTAAGCGGTAACCGTCAGTATGGTGAAATTGTAATTGAAATTTCCACTGATGGTACAAATTTCAT
>JAZNIJ010000238.1:0-39308 GCA_045577455.1 Eubacteriales bacterium | reverse complement strand
CCCACTTTTACATCGGTAGATACAGTACGGTGTTTTACATTTTGATGTTAACATTAATGATTTTTTTTGTGTTGAATCCCAAAAAGATGTTTTGGATTATTGGCTCACAAGTCGTAGGGTGTATCTTTGTTTTATGTTATCTTGCATACAAAGGAAAAATTCATGAGAGGGTGTACGAAGGAGCTTTTTCTGTAGCTGTTTTGTCTATTTTGTATGCAAGTTTTGTTTTATTTAAGGATGCCAAAGATTTTTGGAAAAATAAAATCTTGAAGATTTCTGTATTGAAAAATATTTTAAGAAATAAAAAGATTAATTATTCTTGTGTGACTTCAAGTTTCGTGATTTTGGTTGTTTCGATATTATCTATTCTTCCATTATCGGCTCACCTCGATAAGCAACCGCAAAAAGAGTTATTGTATAGGAATAATATATACTCTGAGATAGAAAGCACAGGCGATTTGTTCTTTTTCCCTCCGGGGGCAGAGTGGGGGAAGATTTCTATACAAGTTCCTATATCTGTAAGTTATATCCCTGTGCCCAACAATGTCATGTCCTTGGGTGGGTGGAATGTAAGATTGCCTAAAACAATACAAAAAGTGAAGGAATATGGAATAGAAAATCCTATGAGGGCTATTTTTGAAGACGAAAGAGTTTTGTCATCATATTCGGAAGGTGTGTACGAATTCATCAAGCGCAGGTACAATGAAAATATATCCGTCAGCCATATCAGAACATATGGGAAAATTGAGATAGTAAAATACTCTCTTCCTATAGAAAAAGATACGATAAAATCAGAGATTGAGAGAAATGTTGAATTTAACACCATGGAAAGTATCGGTGAACGGCTTATTGTTGAATGTAAGGTTAACGAACTTGAGGAATATCCGTATCTGTATTTGAATATAGAACAGCATGGTGTGACCGATTCAACTAAATCATTCAGGTTGGAAAAAAACGAAAACGGTTGTTTCGGAGGAGAACTTTATACGGCGGTGGAAATTGACGAATGCAATTATTATTTAGTTGTCAAAGATGAGAAGGGCGTTGCTCATAAAATTGTTGAAAATTAGATGAAAGCTGTTGCTTCAGAACGGATTCTCTAATTTTGGAATAATGATTTTGGAACACAGCTTTTTAAATCTAAGAAAAGACAGGGAAAAATATCATGAAAAAAATTGGTTATTATAGGTGCTAGTGATTTGGGAGATGTAGCCGACAGTTTTACAAGAATAGGGTATTATTTAACGGTGGAGTAATGGGCGACCATTGCGTTGGTATAAATATTAATTTATGAAAAAATGATTATGAGTTTAATCTTTATTTAATTAAAGATTAATATGGAGTAGTTATGACAAAATTTATTGTTAAAACAGTAAATGCGGTGTTTATAGGATTGCTTGCAATAATGATTTTAGCAATGTCTGTATTCATTGTTGAGGAATTTGTGAGTGGCTGGTTTGCGTTTTTCGGTGGTGTTATACTTCTCGCAGGCATCATAACGGGTCTTGTCTTTTTCAGGGAAAGAATCCGCAAGGTTTGTGCGTGGATATGTAACAAATTGTCTGGTGTATCGCCTGCAAAAATGATGATTGTTTTGTTTTTGTTTTCGGTTATTACAAAGGTTTTCTTCATTTTTTTGTTTGATGTCAATGTTGATGAACATCCTGATATGAAGATGTATCGGTCATTTGCAAAGCAAATTGCAGAAACGGGTAAAATAACGGAAAACACTGAATACGCGATGAGATACGCTTATACCGTAATATTTGGGTTGTTTCTCTCTCCAATTGCAAAAGTGTTCGGAAGCGATTCTAAAACCCTCGCAACCGCTTTGGTTATTCTTAATTCCATTGGTCTTGTATTGATTTTTGACATATTGAAAAAGTTTGTCAGAAAAGAAATTGCCTTCACTTTGTTGTTTTTATATTCTATAACTCCAATGGCAATAATTCAATCGTTGATGCTTTTGCATGAAAACGGTTTGATTTTTACCCATGTTTTATCTTTTTGGATTCTCCTGAAAGCGTTGGACAAGAAGAAAAAATATATCTTGCAATTATTGTTGGTGATTGTATCTGCTTTGATTGTCTCTTTTGGAAAATCAATGAACGCATCGGGCGGAGTAATAGTTGTTTCGTACATAATATACCTTGTAGCAAAGATGTTTGAAAGGGGGGACTCCAAAAAACTCATAAGAGCATTGAGCTTTGTTTTGTGCTTTGCTTTGTGTTATTTAGGAGCATCAAAAGCAACATTAACCATGCGTGATTCCCTCGTTGAACAACAAGAGGAAACTGAAAAGAATTGGATGTTATCATATTATTGGCCGCTCTACATTGGGTGGAATTATGACAGGAGTGGAACATGGAACGAAGAAGATTGGGAAACATATTGCAAGTGGCAGGATTTTGAAACAAAAGAAGAAGCTCAGGAATATCAGAGAGAAATTGCTGAAGAAAGATTAAAAAGTTTTCCACCTTCAAAGATAGTTCCCCATTTTTTTAATAAAATGAAAGTGCTGTGGGGGTCACAAACATTAGTTTTGTGGCTTGAAGGCGGAAATTCTTTGTGTAGATTTATCTTTTTTGAAAAAGGGATAATAATTAGGCATATTATAGAGATTTTCAATCGCATAACATTTCTTGGTTTATACACAGTTTTGTTTATTTCCCAAATCCGTTCTTTTAAAAATAAAATAAAGGTTACACCTGATTTGCATTGTAAAATGACAGTTATCGGTGTTACACTTGCACTTTTATTGTTTGAGGTAATGGCTAAGTATGCATCTCATCTCCACATTATAATGTTCTTTGTTTTGGCAGTATCTGTGAAGAATTTCTTTAAAAAAGATACATCAAATGAAGATGCAGAAGGTAGCGAAGAGGCAATATCCCAATCGGAAACACAGAGTAACAATTGCTAAAAAATAATGCAAATAGTAATAATAGTTAAAACACAATTTACGGAGTAACTACTATTAAAACATAATAAATCAAACTTAAATATGAAACAAAGAGCCGTTATGATTAACTTGGCTCTTTGTTTCATATTTGAACATTGCCATTTTATATTATTCCACTAATTGAATTAAAAATAGATTGTTTTTATGTTTGAAAACATATGAATTAAAACATGTTGATTTTTCAAACAAGCTGTGATATAATCCGCTTATGAAAATTTTTAATGTTTTAAAGAAAGGGGGGCTTCAGTTATGGATTATACTGAGGTTGTGGGTGAATATACCGATATTGAACCGCGGTTAGTTTGCATTGGAATAGCTGAAGCTCTGCCACATCCTGCAGTTTTAATTAACTACAAGGGCGAGCTGATTCACAAAAACAGAAAATTTTCTTGGCTTAACATTAAGTGGAGAAACGGCTCGTCTGTTAAAAGGTATATTGGTAAAGATAATTACAACGCCACGATGGCAACAAGAACAGGAGATTTTAACGCCTTTTTCATAGACAGAATTCCTGCTGCATCTATGAGGATTTGCGGATATTTTTTTATTGTTTTTCTTTCGGATTTTGAAGTGAATTCCACTTATATAACCTGTATTTATGATTATATAGAAGATGTGGTTGGCAGTATTCTTTCTCAGCTTAGATATATGAAAGAAAACTCTTCGGATGCTCAAATTGAAGCTGCGTGCAACTCTTTTGGCAAGAAAATAAAGAACTATTTTAACGACAAAAGCATATATGGCAGGAATGCTAAAGAGCTTGTATTTGGTGATAATTATACAAGAAGGCACAGAATAGAAGATGTTTTAAAAATGCTTGAAATGGTTGCTAAGGATTCTATTTTGGGAAATAAATGCAATGTTTCCGTAAAGGAACATAGAAGCTCGAAGAGCTTTTATGTTCGTTGTGCTTCACGAGAGCTTGGCGCAGTTCTGAGTATGATGCTGTTTTCCTGCATTATTTGTTCATCTTCTAAAAAACCAAATATAGAGATATCACTTCTGAAGCATAGAGATGTTGAAATTGGTGAAATAACCTTTTCTGTTAAAAGCAAGGAAAAAGGTAAGGATATCAACGCAATTATGGATTCAAAAGAATATGTTGATGAAAGGTCACTGTATTTTAAAGCTATAAAAACATTGGCATTTAAGAATTTATGGGCTTTCAAGGCATATAAAATTTCAGACAAGCTGTGTTTTTCTTTAAGCGTTATTGGTGAACGCACAACTGGTCTTGTATTCAGCGATGTTGCTCTTGAAAGCACTGTTCTTTGTATGGATTACTTTAAGGCATTTATCGGCAATGTTTTACTTGAAGACGAAACAGACAAATAAATTGAATGATGTAATCTTTTTCTTGTTTTTCACATAAAACAATATGTATCAAGTACATAATGCGAGAATTTGAAAAATGATATATTGCGGAGGAAATAATGGACTTTTCTTTTTTCTTTAACAGCGCACTCTTCGGCATCGGACTTGCTATGGATGCGTTTTCTGTATCTCTTGCCAATGGACTTAACGACCCCAATATGAAAAAACGCCGCACGATGCTCATTGCATCTGTATTTACTTTTTTTCAGTTTGTGATGCCTCTCATTGGTTGGGTGTGTGTGTCAACTATGGCGAACCGATTTAAAGTTTTTGAAAAATACATACCATATATTGCTCTTGTTCTTCTTGTTTTTATTGGTGGAAAGATGCTTTATGAAGGAATTTGCGGCGGCGAAGAAGAAAGCGGCTCCGTGTGCATTACAGCACTTCTTGTGCAGGGGGTGGCAACTTCCATAGATGCTCTGTCGGTTGGATTTACCATTTCGGATTATAACCTTGTTAAAGCGTTAATGTCCTGTTTGATAATTGGCGTTGTTACATTCATTATCTGTTTTTCCGGAGTTGAAATTGGTAAAAAGGCAGGCACGAAGCTCGCGGGAAAAGCAAGTGTTTTGGGTGGAGTGATACTTATTTTTATAGGACTTGAAATATTTATATCTAGTTTTTTCTGATTTTTAAAAATCATATGCTTTTTTCATAAGGGTTCTTTAAATTTGAGTAAAGGGAAATTTATTTAATAGAAACCGACAGGTAGGGTGGCTGGATTTTCCATGTGAATTAAGTTACAAAAACAAATTTTGTCTTTTTTTGTGTTGTTTTTGTCTTTTTATTCAGCTTTATTTGTGATATAATCCAGTTGTGGTTTGAACTATGTTCAACCTCCAACATGGGGAGCACAAAAAGAAAAAGGAGAAATTTTATATATGTCATCGCGGTCCCATTTTTTGTGTTTTCCCCATTGTTGATGTCTTTACTTATTTGCAGCTTTGATGCTGCTTTTTTTATTTCTGCTGTAAAATAATAATGTTTGCAATGAAATAAATAATGAATGTTTTCAATATCCGTCATCAAAAAACGTTAATTTTCGATATAAAAGATTTTTGAAAATGTTATTTGTGAAAAATATTAAAAGTTAAGTAAAAAGATATTGTTGAATCTTGACAAAAAAAAATTAAGATGATATAATCAAAGAAATAAATCAGTAATAAGATGTCAAAGAATAATTCTTTGTCGGAGAGGAAAAATTGGTATGAATAATATTGGTGACCAAACATTGATTGTGCCTAATGATTCTTCAAATCCGTTAACTTTTTTAAAAGGTGATGAGGTCGGAACGAACGATTCCGGCGCTAAATCGGCGCACATAGTTACTATCTTTTCTGGATTAGATGCGCCTTTTACTGTTGATCTTATGTCCTTTAGCAAACCCGTTGTAACATTTGGAAGAAATGAAAATAATGATATTCAGTTAAAACCTATGATTGTTTCCGGCTCTCACGGTTGTTTTTCGTATGAAAACGGTGTATGGAAAATAAAGGATTTGGGAAGCACGAACGGTCTTGTTTATAACAATTCCAAAATATCAAGCAGGGATATTTGCGATGGCGACTTTATCAGAATTGATAGCCAGCAAGTTGCCCTTGCTTCGGGTGTGCTTTTTATTTTCTCGGCAAGCTCTTCAGATGCTCTTTGGTCAACGCTTCCCATTGGCAACAATACAAAGATTACAATTGGTCGTGACCCGAGCAGTATGATCCGACTTCCGCATATAAGTGTTTCCAACCGCCATGCGATGATTTACAAAGTTGGTGAAAAATGGTTTATTTCCGACTATGGAAGTACAAATGGTGTTGTTGTAAATGGAAAAAGAATAAGTGGTAAGGTTGAGCTTCAACAGAAAGATATAATAGTAATTACAAACTCTAAGCTGATTTTTACAACTGCAGCTATTTCGTACCGTTGTTTCACAAGCGGTATTACTGTTGATACTGCAGAAATTGTTATAAAAAGAGATAAAGGAAAAAAAGTTACATGTGACCATGTATCGCTTGACATAAAGCCCGGTGAGCTTGTTGCAGTTATTGGTGGTTCGGGTGCAGGTAAATCCACAATACTTAACTGTATGTGCGGTTATTTGCCACCTGCTGAGGGTGAAGTATACATAAACGGTGTTGACTTATACAGAAACTTCAATGCTCTTAAAAAGCTCATAGGATATGTTCCGCAAGCTGATATTGTTTATGATAATCTTACTTTATACGATATGCTTGAGTATACTGCCAAAATGCGTCTCCCTGCCGATGTAAGTCCTGAGGAAAGAAAAAAAGCAATAGATAAAGCTATAGCAACCGTTGAAATGACGGCTCATAAAGACAGGTTTATCAAAAACTTCAGTGGCGGGCAGAAAAAGCGTGCGAGTATTGCCGTTGAGCTTTTGTCTGACCCGAACCTCCTGTTCCTCGATGAACCATCATCGGGACTTGACCCTGGAACAGAAAGAAGTCTTATGAGGTCATTGCGCAAGATGGCAAATGACGGTAAAACAATTGTTCTCGTAACTCACAGCACACTTCAGTTACGGCTTTGCGATAAGGTTGTGTTTATGGGCAATGGTGGTAAGCTGTGCTTTTGCGGTCATTATGACCAAGCGTTAAGATTTTTTGGCGTTCGCGATATTGTTGACATATATCCAATGATTACAGACCACGCAGATGATTGGAAAGAGCGTTTTGCATCCTTGAGACAGAAATCTCAAAAGCATATTCAAGACAACGGCTTGATGGAAACAAAAAATAAAGCAAATTCAAGTAAGTTGTCTGTTTTGTGTGCAAGATATGCAAAGCTGATTTTTAATGACAAACAGAAGCTCCTTATGCTTCTTGGGCAAGCACCGCTTCTTGCACTTCTCATTTCCATTGTTGGAAAGGGAAGGAGCACATTCACAACCGAAACTGTTGATGGTGTTAAAAATGTTCAGAGTTTGTTCTTTGCTTTGGCGTGTTGCGCTTTTTGGATAGGTATGCTTAATGCTATCCAGGAAATATGTAAGGAACGAAGTATTCTTAAGCGTGAGTATATGACAGGGCTTTCCTTGAATTCATATCTCGCTTCAAAGGTTATTATCCTTGGTAGTATGGCTTTCGTTCAGAGTCTTCTTGTAACCGCAGTTTTTGTTTTGCGTTTAGGTACACCTGCAAGCGGAGCGTTTCTGCCATCTGTTGTTGAGATATTTATAACCTTCTATTTGTCAACTCTTTCGGCAACCGCTTTGGGACTCTTTGTTTCGTCTTTGTTTGATAATCCTGATAAAGCAACGGTTGTTGCTCCAATTCTGCTTATGCCTCAGATGCTCTTTTCAGGTATAGTCTTTAAGTTGGAGGGCGCATTGAAGTATGTTTCATATATCATCAATTGCCGTTGGGGAATGCAGGGCTTTGGCTGTACTGCAGATGTTACTTCAAGGGTTGAAAAGGCAGTAGATGCTGAACTTGAAAACACAATTACGGAAATTGAATCCGTTGTTTCGCAAAGCGGTTATAATTTGGGAGATGGTGTTAAAGATATCATCAATGATAGCGGCAATCAGTATATAACTGCATATAAAGATAAAATGATAGCTGAAAAAATAAACGATGCTTCAATGTTTGATAGCCCCGTGTTTGACCTTTTGGTTTCATGGGTAGTTATGATTGGAATAACAGCTGCATTTTTGTTCCTTGCTCGTAAGGCATTACAGAAATTGGGCAAGAAATAAAATCATATTTAAAAATGATTGTAAATACAGAAGGAGAAAGAATTGTTTTCATTCTCCTTCTTACCATATGTAACCGTGAACACACTTTTGTTTTGGCTTGTTAACGGTTTGGCGTGTAACAGTAAGATTATAACTTGCTGTATTGGGATGCTTAAAATATAGGAGGGCATTATGAACTTTATCAAAGAAATACTGTATCGGATTCGTGGAGAATTTACAACTGAAAAACTTATTTCTATGGGGATGAAGGTTGGAAAAAACTTCAAGCGTCTTAACGGAGTTATTCTGGACCCGGCTCATTGTTGGCTTATAGAAATAGGTGACAATGTAACTATGGCACCAAGGGTTCATATCCTGTGTCACGATGCGAGCACGAAGGAATTTTTGAATTATACCAAAATTGGTAGAGTTAACATTGGAGATAATGTTTTCATTGGAGCAGAAAGTATTGTGCTTCCCGGCGTTAACATTGGCAAAAATGTAATTATCGGTGCGGGTAGCGTTGTAACTTCGGATATCCCTGAAAATTCCGTTGCTGTTGGTATCCCTGCAAGAGTAATTTCATCTCTTGATGACTATTTAAGCAAAGAGCGAAGCCGAATGGAAAATGCCCCGGTTTATGGGGAGGATTTTACTTTGAGAGCAGATGTTCCTATGGAAAAACGGATGCAACAAAAACAAGAATTGGATGGGAAGATAGGGTATATTGACTGATGAAAAGTAAAATTTCTGTTGTAATTCCGGCATATAATATTGAAAATTACATATCTGCAACAATTGAGAGTGTTCTTGCTCAAACATATGATAACATCGAAATTGTTATTGTTAACGACGGTTCAAAGGATGGAACGGCTGGGATACTTGACGAATACGCTGCCAAGCATTCTTGCATAAAAGTAATTCATAAAGAGAATGGTGGGGTTACAAGTGCAAGGTTGCGCGGGGTTCAAGAAGCAACGGGAGAGTGGATTGGCTTTGTTGATGGGGACGATTTGCTTGAAAATGATATGTATGAGCGCTTGATGGGAAATGCGGAAAAGTATAACGCTGATATTTCTCATTGCGGATACAGAATGGAGTTTCCCAAAGGCAGAATCGACTATTATTATAATACAGGAAAGATAGTTGAACAGGATAACAGAAAGGGACTTTACGACCTGCTTTCGGGTGAATATGTTGAACCGGCGCTTTGGAACAAAATATACAAAAGAACCCTTTTTAGCGATTTGTTGTCAATGGAGCTTATGGATAAAACCATAAAGAATACTGAAGACCTTTTGATGAATTATTACCTTTTTAGGGCTTCCTCTAAATCTGTTTTTGAAGATGTTTGCCTATATCGTTATGTTTTGAGAGCTGGGTCTGCTGCAACAGGCAAGGTTTCCGATAACAAAATTATAGACCCACAGCGAGTTATCAAAATCATCTATAATGACATCTGTCCGGAGCTTCATGATTTGATGTTGGGTAAGCTGGCACGTTCTCTTGTTAGAGGAGCAACTGATTCAAATCCAATGAAAAGTGAAAAGGTTAAACAGTTTATAAAATCTTCACGCAAGGATTTGCGGAAAATGCTTAAAAAAACGCTCAAAGCAAAGGTTGGAAAAGGTATAAAAATAATGGCTTTGTGGGTATCAATATGGCCTTTCAGCTTTAAGGTGTTTCATAAAACTTATAGCAAAATAAACGGAAATGACAAAAAATATGATTTGGAATAGTCAGATTTAATATTTCTCGAAAAATAGCTGTTGTAAATGCGAATTAAAAAGTATTTGCAACAGCTTTTGCATTGATAAAATGTTGAACCTTTAAATGATTACTTTTTATCATTTTGTATTGATGTTTTTGGTTGCGAGAATGTAGGAATATAATTATAACATCTTTGTGAATTCAAATAATCAGAACAATATAAAACAACTTAAAAAGAACAGAAAATCTATTGACTTTTAAGGGGGAATGTTGTAAAATACAAAATGTATAATATTTTAACTTGACAAATAGTAACTATCGGAAAGGATGCACAGGGTGCAAATATAAATATGACTATAATATCAGAAAAACTGAATTCATCCATTCCTTCTTCTTTGAAGCTCATGGAAAGCGGAACTGATGACCAGCTCAAAGAGTTTATTTCGCTTCAATGCGAGCTTGGAGCAGAGTATCTCGATCTTAACGCCGCCGTGTGCGCTGATGAAATTAACACCGCAAAGCGCATTGCAGATTTGATAATTGAAAACGGAGAAAGCGGAATTGCTGTTGATTCTCCATCTGTATCAACAATGGAGCAGATGCTTGGATTTATTAACGGAAGATGCGATGTTATAATAAATTCCATAACTCTGTCAGAACGCACCCAAAATATTGACCTTGCTGTTAAATATAATGCGGGGATAATTGCTGTTTTGACCGACAGCAACGGAATACCCGAAACGGCAGACGAGCGAGTTGAAAATGCTGACATTATTATTTCAAAGCTCCGTTCTGCCGGAATTCCCGATGATAAAATATATATCGATGTTATAGCACAGTCTGCGGCTGTTGCTGATAATGCCGCATCCTGCGCTCTTGAAACAACAAGGCGTGTCAGAGAAAAGTATCCTGATATCCATATAACTTGTGGGCTTTCAAATATTTCCTTTGGACTTCCTGAAAGAAAAGTTCTTAACAGTGCTTTCTTTTCTGCTGCTGCAGTTTTGGGAATGGATGCTCCTATTTGTGATATTACAGCTCCAAGCATAAGAAGAGCTATAGCGGCAACGGGAGTTCTCTTGGGAACAGATGATTATTGTATGGAATATCTTGAAGAAATGAGGAACAACAAGTGAAAAAAGATTCTTCAAAATTCGATATCAAACCTCAAAATGCATCAGAAAACAATGATTTAAAAGGTGCAAAAAGCGAATCAGAACCTGTCAACTACACTCAATCAATTGCGGTGCTGAACGGAAAGGGTAAGTATTATTACTATAAATTATCATTTTTTCTCGCCGCTTGTATTGCGGCATTGATGCTCTTGCCCGTTGTTCTTGGGGGCAGAGGTGCGTTTTTATATTACGGTGACTATAATGTACAGCAGATACCATTTTATCAACATTCTGTTGAAATGGTAAGGTCGGGAAATATCAATTGGGATTGGGGAACAGACTTGGGTTCGGGATTCTTCAATAACTACGCTTTCTATCTTTCAGGAAGTCCGTTTTTCTGGATAACCTGTCTTTTCCCGTCAGCATGGACACCGTATCTGATGGCTCCTATGTATGTTCTTAAGTTTGCGGCTGCAAGCTTTTGCGCATTCCTTTTTCTTAAAAGATTTGTGAAAAAACCTGAAAACGCAATTATTGGCGGTCTTTTGTATGCTTTTTCGGGATTTCAGGTATATAATATCTTTTTTAATCATTTTCATGACGCTGTTGCCTTTTTCCCTCTTATGCTTTGGGGAATTGAAGAAACAGTTCAAAATAAACGCAAGGGAGTTTTTGCTTTTTCTGTTGCTCTCTGCGCAATGACAAACTATGTTTTCTTCGTTGGAAACTGTTTCTTTTGCGTTATATATTTTTTGATGAGGGCCGCAAACAAGAATTTCAAAATAACGGTTAAAACATTCTTAACCCTTGCTTTTGAAGCGGTTTTGGGCTTTGCGATTTCCCTTTTCGTTGTGCTTCCTGCTGTTCTTTCGGTAATGACAAATAACCGTTTGGACAGAAGCTACAAGGATTTAAAAAGTGCTTTGGTTTATTTATCGGGAGGCAAGGTTTATTGGCTAAGATACGGGCATATTCTTCAAAGTATCTTTTTCCCACCGGATATTCCTTCCAGAGTTAATTTCTTTGAGGGTCATACAACCCGTTGGGCATCAAATGCCGCATGGCTTCCACTTTTCGGAACAACAGGCGTAATTTCATATTTCTTTGCAAAGCGTAAAAAAAATCTGAAATTGATGATAACATTCCTTGTTGTTTGTGCTCTTGTACCGGTGATGAACAGCATTTTCGTAATGGGTAATACAGGTTATTACGCAAGATGGATGTATATGATTGTGCTTATGATGACTCTTGCAACGATTATCTGTCTTGATGATGATAAAATTAGCTTCCGCCCCGGAATAATCGGCAACGCAATTTGTTGCGGTTCTATTGCAATTCCTGTTGCTCTTTTCTGGTATAAAGACAAGGATAAAGATGGAATCTTTAATTTGGGCAGGGGTATGATGCCAAAATGGATATGGATTAGCGTTGCTGTTGCCTTAGCATCCATTGCTGCTGTCCATTTCATAACAAAGTATCTGAGAGGGAAGAAGGTGTTTTCCCGTGCTGTTGCAGGAACTCTTATTATTGTAATTCTTGCATACGGCTGGATGCATACCCTCTTGGGCAGAAGTCTCGGTTCAGACAGAGATTTTCTTATTGATGCGGCAATTCACGGAGAACTAACTCTTGAAGATGAGGATTTTTACCGCCTTGACTTCTATCGTACATCAAGCGGAGAGCTTGATAACCTTGCAATGTATTGGGATTACCCAAGTATTCAGTGTTTCAACTCATCTGTAAACACATCTATCCTTGATTTCTACCCGAAGGTTGGTGTTACAAGAAATGTTGCTTCCAGACCGGAAAGCAAGTTTTATGGTTTAAGGTCATTCCTTTCTGTAAAATATTCTCTTATTTCAACATCAAAAACAGGTAATCATAACACATCTGGTTTTTCATTCTACGATACTCAGGTGTACTATAAATATTCAACAGGAACAACACAGCGTTCATACGATATTTATAAAAATGATTACTATATCCCTATGGGATTCACATATACCCACTTCATAACGGAGAAAGAATTTGAAAAAGTTCCCAAAGACAACAGACACGCTCTCCTTTGCCGTTATCTTGTTGTTTCAAATGATGATGCAGGGTATTACAGACAGTTTATGACAGAGGTGAAATGCACCGATGCGGTTAAGGGTCAAGCAAACGAGGATGCATATTTCCAAAGCTGTCTTGACCGTCTTTCAGGAGATGTTTGCCATACCTTCGAGGAAAGCGGAGATGGTGCAAAGGCAAGCATCAATATGAAGAAAAGCAACCTTGTTTTCTTCTCCATCCCATATGACACAGGATGGTCTGCCAAGGTAAATGGAAAAAAAGCAGATGTTCATAAGGTGTGTTACGGTTTTGTTGCCGTTGAATGTCCCGAAGGCGAATGTGATATAACTCTTGAATATGACATGCCGGGATTGAAAACGGGAGTTATTGCAACGGGCGTATCTGTTTTGATTTTCGCAGGATATCTTTTCCTTTGCAGAAAAAGCAATGGAGACAGAAAGCTTTTTGCGGATGATTATTACGAAGGTGAGATTTAAAAAATGAAACGCCAATAAATCAGTCTCATTCAGAATAGGGCTGAGGGCGGTGCTGTAAAACGTTTTATATTTTCGGAAAAGCGAAAAGCATTTTTGTAAGAATAACGCTTTTTAAAGAGGATTGTCATGAAGAGTGAAATTAGAGGCAGACGCATTTTCAAATTATCTTTTGCCAAAATAGTTTTTTTGGGGTTTGCGTTGATAATCGTTGTTGGTGGATTGTTGCTGATGCTACCGTTTGCAACGGTGGAGGGCGAAAAAACCACTTTTCTCGGAGCGATGTTCACTTCAACCTCTGCAACCTGTGTTACAGGGCTTGTTATGTATGATACCGGAACTCATTGGACAGCATTTGGTCAAGGGGTAATACTTCTTCTCATCCAAATAGGCGGTCTTGGGTTCTTGACAATGATTTCGCTCTTTTTTATAATGATGAAGCATGATGTGGGGCTGAAACAACGTATGCTCATAATGCAGTCAACGGGTGCTCTTGACATGGGGGGAATTCTTCCATATGTTATGCGTATCGCAAAAGGTACTCTGATTTTTGAAGGCGTTGGAGCTGTTTTACTTGCAACAAGGTTTATTCCCGTTTTTGGAATTGGAAAAGGAATTTATTATTCGGTTTTTCATTCAATTTCTGCATTTTGCAATGCGGGATTTGACCTTTTAGGCGGCTTTAATTCTTTAACGGGCTTTAAGGGAGATATCGTCGTTAATGTAACAATAATCTTGCTGATTATCATTGGCGGTATCGGTTTCATTGTGTGGTCGGATGTCGTTTCAAATAAGCATCATTTTACGAAATATCGATTACATACCAAAATCGTACTTATAACGACTGCAATTTTGGTTTTTGGCGGAACAATACTTTATTATGTTTTTGAAAGAAACGCATCTCTTGAAAATCTTTCAGAGGGTGAAAAAATTATTGCATCCTTTTTTCAATCAGTAACAATGAGAACGGCGGGCTTTAATACAGTTGATTTGGCTCAGCTGTCCAAAAGCGGTTCTCTTTTATGCTGCTTCCTTATGTTTGTTGGAGGAAGCCCCGGTTCAACCGCAGGCGGACTTAAAACAACGACCCTTGCAATTTTAATTTTAGCAGCCGTTGCTTCTGCAAGGCGTAAAAAGGATGTTACGGTTTTTAAACGCAATCTAGACCAAAATGACGTTTTAACGGCAACTTCAGTTGGCGTTCTGTATGTTGCCATACTATTTATAGTTACTATGATAATAGCCGCTGTGGACGATTTTTCTTTAAGAGAATTGGTTTTCGAGGTTGTATCTGCCGAGAATACAGTTGGAGTTACCATGGGAATAACAAGAGATTTGAGTGCTCTTTCCCAAACGCTTATAATGGGGTTAATGTTTATAGGTCGTATCGGAGGGTTTACATTGGCGCTTTTGTTCTTGGAGGGAACAATTCCGCCGCCCGTATCAAGACCAACGGAAAAAATGTTAGTAGGTTAGAGAGGTTTGTATGAAATCAGTTTTAGTTATTGGTATGAGTCGCTTTGGCTTCATTCTTGCTAAAGAAATGGTAGCTCTCGGAAATGAAGTTATGGTTGTTGATATAAATGAAAAGATTATCAACGATGTAGCATCATATTTTTCCGATGCACAAATTGCAGATTGCTGTAACGAAGTTGTTTTAAAATCCTTTGGAATTGAAAATTTTGATATTTGTTTTGTAACTATCGGAGATAATTTTCAGGCATCCCTTGAAATAACCAACTTGCTTAAGGAGTTGGGAGCAAAAAAGGTTATCTCTCTTGCAAAAAGCTCAACTCAGAAAAAGTTTTTGGAAAAGTTGGGCGCTGATGATGTTGTTTATCTTGAGCAAGATTATGCAGAGAGCTTGGCTTTAAGGTGTTCAAAGAAAAATATATTTGATGTTATAGAGCTTACAGATGAATATTCCATATTTGAAACGCCAATTCACCCCTCGTGGGCAGGGAAAAGCATTAAGGATTTGGATATCCGAGTAAAATTCAAGGTTAATATTTTAGCAGTTAAAGAAGGGGATGACCTTATTCCAAGCCCTGGGGCAACATATGTTTTTAAAGAAACAGACCATGTTGTTGTTTTGGGAACGGAAGAAGATGTATTTAATCTCACTTCGAAAATGTAATAAATTGGATTAAAAGCAACAGGAAATCCTTTGCTTGATATAAAGTAAAAAGGGTATAATTCAGGAGAAGAAAGAGCAAGCAGATGAAAAAATTAAGTTTTAAAACAAGTTTATTTTTAGTTATTTTGGTTTTCGCATCATTGATGGTAGGTTGTTCATCAAATGAAAGTGATTCAGGCCTTGAAGCACCTGAAGGAACTGTTGCCGTTACAAATGATGCAGTTCACTTTTATGTTTGTTATCCTCAGGATTGGATTTGTTCAAGAAATGACGGAATGATAACTATGTCCCCCCCTGTTGAATCAGGAAGCAAGGCAACCGTTTCCGTAAGAGAGAGCAAAGCAATGCTTGATAGTGATATCTGGCTCTGGTCTAAAAAAGATGGTGATGAAAGTGCGGATTCTGTTGCAGATGATATCCCTGTTGGCTATTGGGAACAATCTGCTTTGAAAGAGCTTGAAAACAGCGGTATAGTTTATAAGGTTATCGATACCGAAAATGTAAAGCTGGGTGGTGTAAGTGCTTATAGGGTTAATTACAGTATGGATGTTAATAACGAAACCTATAGCGTAACACAGATTTTTGCTTACAAAAACATAGATTCATCCCACAGAATATTCACTGTTACCTTTACCGCAAGCCAAAAGGATAAAGAAAACAGCAATGTTGTTTCTGCATACAACAAAATACTTAACAATTTTAATTTCAAAGAAGATTAGTTTATTATTTTAAATAATAAACAATGGAAGGAATAGATATGAAAAGTAAGATTTCCATAGGGTTGATTTCTCTTGGTTTGGTAATAGCCGCTGTTTTAACAGCGTTTGCGTTTGTTACTGTTGAAAAGAACAAATCCGTTCAGCTTGATGAAACTGATATAACATTGTCAGAGTTGATTGTGGACGGAAACAAAATGAAGGTTAAAATAGAATCTGCCAACTCTTTGGGAATGGTTATTTCCGATAACACATATACCTATAATAACGGTATTTTAAAATTTAAAATATTCGGAAGCAAAAATTTACCCCTTGGAGAGCCATTAAAAACAAACGAAGTTAAAGTTCTTAAAATTCAAGCCCCTGGGGATATTGAGAAAATCTATTTTGTAACCGTTGATGAAAACGGAAAAGAAAAAGAAACATTAAAATCTTTTTCAAGAGGTTCAATATAAATTATAGAATTGTGTGCTGTTATGATGATGGCTTTGCCTCGTTATAACAGCATATTTTTCTGATTGAAAAATGCCAAACCTGAAAGTAAATTTCTGCTTGAAATTATGGAAAAATAATCAAGTTAATAAAATGTTTACAAATACATTGCACATAACTATTGACAAAGTGGAGTTTTCGTGGTAAAGTACCTGTGTTAGCACTTAAAGTGTTTGAGTGCTAAAAAAATCAAAAAACAAATAGCACATAGAACTTATATATAATATATTTTTTTAGAGATAAACCAAATAAATATAAGCAGACAGAAAGTATAAATACCAAAGTGCGAAAAATCTGTTTTGAGTTTTAGATAGTAGTTGAGAAAGGGGCAGAGATGGAGCTTAGCGAAAGAAAAAAACGGATACTTAAATCTATAATAGACGCTTATATTTCATCGGGTGACCCTGTTGGCTCTAAATATCTTACAACACAATCAGAATTCACTGTTTCAAGCGCAACCATAAGAAACGAGATGAACGAGCTTGAAAATATGGGATATCTTGAACAGCCCCATGCTTCTGCGGGGCGCATACCGTCTCCAATGGGGTATCGTGCATATGTTGACCAACTGATGGAGCGTTATCGTTTGCAGCTTGAAGAAATAAAGCTCCTTGATGAGCTTATGACCTTTAAAATGGCAGAAATGGATAGCTTAATGGAAGAAGCAGGTCGTGTGCTTTCCAATATAACCGATTACACGGCTTTCACTGCGCTTAATAAAGTTGGCGTTACTGCAAAACGTTTTGAGATTGTTCCCATAGATGGAGAAAATGTTCTTGTTGTTATGATATGTAATGACGGAAATGTTAAAACCCAGATGACTTCTATCAATTACGGGGGGAACTCCGAAACACTCCGTGATTTAGCAGAGGCGCTTAATATATATGTAACAGGAATAACATCAGACAGAATAACGCTTTCGGTTATTATGGCGGTTGAAGGGCGTATGGGTGGAGATTCCGCATTGGTTGCACCTGTCCTTAAATGTATTTACGGTATGATGAAAACCGATAGGGAAGCAACCGTTAATTTTGCAGGTATTCCAAAGCTGTTGAACTATCCTGAATTTACAGATGTTAAGAAAACGAAAGAAGTTCTTGAGCTGTTGGACGATAAAAAGAGTGTCTTGAAAACTGTTTTGAATTCCGAACCGGGAAAAACATATATTCTTATTTCGGGCGAGGAACACGATGCTGTTCCGCCGGATACCAGCTTTGTTTTCCGTCCTATAACAGTTGACGGTGAGAGCGTTGGAGCTTTGGGT
Source organism: Eubacteriales bacterium (assembly GCA_045577455.1). GTDB lineage: Bacteria > Bacillota > Clostridia > Oscillospirales > CAG-382 > SIG653. The sequence goes on along the minus strand of JAZNIJ010000238.1, from coordinate 21,298 downwards.
GTTATAGGGCCAAGGCGAATGAATTACAGAAAAGTAATTGCAAATTTGGAATATTTAGCAGATGGAATTACAGATGAGCTTGGAGAAAAGAATAGCGAATAGAAAGGGATAAATAATGGCAAAAAAGAATACAAAAAAACCAAAAGCCGAAGAAACAAAGGCAGAACAAGCGGCAGAAGAAATAAAAGCCGAACAAGCCACGGAAGAAACGGTTGATGCAGAACCAACCGTAGATTTGGAAGCGGAAAACGAAAAGCTTATTTCGGAGAATAAAACTCTCAGCGAAAGCTGTGCGGAAGCTCAGGAAAAATATCTTCGTCTTGCCGCAGAATATGATAATTTCAGAAAGCGTTCTGTGAAAGAAAAGGAATCACTTTTTGCAGATGGATTTTCCAGAGCAATTTCGGGAATACTTCCTATAATAGATAATGTTGACAGAGCGGCTACATTTGCAACGGATGATTCCGAAGTCAGCAAAGGTGTTCTGATGCTCAAAAAGCAATGCGAGGATGTACTTGCAAAATTGGGTGTCTCTCCAATGGAAACCGACGGTAAGGAATTCAATCCCGAATTCCATAACGCAATAATGCATGAAGAAGACGATTCTGACAATAAAAATATAATTGTTGAAACCTTTCAAAAGGGTTATGTGATGGGCGATAAGGTTATAAGATTCGCCATGGTAAAAGTATTAAATTAACTTATATATCTTAGGGAGGATATTATTATGTCAAAAATTATTGGTATTGATTTAGGTACAACAAACTCTTGCGTTGCCGTTTACGAAGGTGGAGAACCTGTTGTTCTCACAAACTCCGAAGGCGAACGTACAACCCCTTCCGTTGTTGCATTCTCCAAAACAGGGGAAAGAATGGTAGGTCAAGTTGCTAAGCGTCAGGCAATAACAAATGCAGATAGAACGATTGCTTCTATAAAGAGAGATATGGGTTCAGATAGAAAAGTTTCCATAGACGGTAAAAACTATACACCTCAGGAAATTTCAGCAATGGTTCTTCAAAAGCTCAAAGCAGATGCAGAAGCATATCTTGGAACAAAGGTTGATAAAGCGGTTATAACTGTTCCTGCATATTTCAGCGATGCACAGAGACAGGCAACAAAAGACGCAGGCAAAATTGCTGGTCTTGAAGTTCTCCGTATAATAAACGAACCAACAGCAGCAGCTCTTGCATACGGTCTTGATAAGGAGATCGACCAGAAGATTCTCATTTTCGACCTTGGCGGCGGAACATTTGATGTTTCTATCCTTGAAATTTCAGACGGTGTTTTTGAAGTTCTTGCAACTGCGGGTAACAACCGTTTGGGTGGTGACGACTTTGACGAAAAGGTTATGAATTGGATTGCTGACACCTTTAAGAAGGAAACAGGAATCGATTTAAGAAACGATAAAATTGCTCTCAACCGTCTTAAGGAAGCGGCAGAAAAGGCAAAAATCGAGCTTTCAAGCGTAACATCTTCACAGATAAACCTTCCGTTTATCACAGCTGACGCAACAGGTCCAAAGCATTTTGACGAATCTCTTTCAAGAGCAAAGTTCAACGAGCTTACAGCAGACCTTGTTGATAAAACATTGGTTCCTCTTAAGCAGTGCCTTAAGGATGCCGGCTTGTCACCTTCTCAGATAGATAAGGTTTTGTTGGTTGGTGGTTCAACAAGAATCCCTGCTGTTCAGGAAGCGGTTAAAAACTTTATTGGCAAAGAGCCATTCAAGGGCATTAACCCCGATGAATGTGTTGCAATCGGTGCGGCAGTTCAGGCAGGTGTTCTTGGTGGCGAAGTTAAGGATGTTCTCCTTCTCGATGTTACCCCGCTTTCTTTGGGTATCGAAACATTGGGTGGTGTATTCAGCAGAATAATTGATAGAAATACAACAATCCCTGTTCAGAAGAGTCAGGTGTTCTCAACAGCGGCAGACAGCCAGACATCTGTTGAAATTCATGTTCTTCAGGGCGAACGCGACATGGCAGCAGGAAACACAACCTTGGGTAGATTCAGCTTGGACGGAATCGCTCCTGCACCTCGTGGAGTTCCTCAGATTGAGGTTACATTTGACATTGATGCAAACGGTATCGTTAATGTTAAAGCAACCGATAAGGGAACAGGCAAGGAACAGCATATCACAATCACATCTTCCACAAATATGAGTCAGGAAGATATTGACAGAGCTATTAAAGATGCAGAAGCACACGCTGGTGAAGACAGAAAACAAAAAGAAGCAGTTGATGCTAAAAACCATGCAGAAAACCTTATTTTCCAAAGCGAAAAAGCACTTGGAGATATTGGAGATAAGGTAAGCGAAAGCGAAAAACAGCCAATTCTTGATGCAATTGCAAAACTTAAGGAAACTTTGAAATCCGGTGATACCGAAAGCATTAAGGTAGATACAGAAGCACTTGAAAAAACATTCTACGAAATGTCTCAGAAGTTATATGGTAATGCAGGTGGCAATGATGCAGGAAATGCAGGCGGAGCAAACGGTGGTGCAAACAGCGATGGTTCATATGACGCTGATTTCACAGATGCTAACTAATTGGTTTTAAATTCAAAGGATATACCCCGATAGCTTTATGCTTGAAGGGTATATCTTCGGAATTTGGCAAAATTGTGTTTTGTCATAATCTTAAACTTTTGTTTGAGATTGATAGTACATAATAATAAAATAAATTGTCCATATACTTCTATGGTATATTGATGAAAGATGGTAATTATGGCTGATAAAAGAGATTATTACGAAGTCTTGGGCGTTTCAAAGGAAGCCGGAGATGATGAAATAAAAAAAGCATATAGAAAGCTGGCAAAGAAATATCATCCCGATGTTAATCCTGGAGATAAAGAAGCGGAAGAAAAGTTTAAAGAAGCCAACGAAGCATATGGAGTTTTGTCCAACTCGGAAACAAGGGCAAAGTATGACCAATACGGTCATGCCGCTTTTGACCCTGCATCGGGTGGCGGTGGTTTCGGTGGTTTTGATTTTGGCAACTTTGGCTTTGATATGGGAGATATATTCAGTTTCTTTGGCGGTGGTAGTGGCAGAAGTAGCTCCCAATCTCAGCGTGGAGAATCAATTGGTTTGCGGTTGAAGCTGTCATTTGAAGAAGCCGCATTGGGCTGTAAAAAGAAAATAGAATTTTCAAGAAAAGAAAAATGCGCAGATTGCAATGGTTCAGGTGCTGAAAACCCTTCCGATGTGGAAACCTGCCGTAATTGTGGCGGTACAGGTAGAGTAAGAACGGTTCAAAACACTATTTTCGGTCAAATGCAATCTCAAACAACCTGTCCTCAATGTCGTGGAAAAGGAAAAACAATAAAAAAGGCGTGCCGCAAATGTTCAGGAACAGGTTTAAAGACTGTTTCAAAGGCGTTGGAGGTAACAATTCCTGCAGGTATTGATGAAGGTGAACGCCTCACTTTGCGCTCTCAAGGACACATGTCTCAAAATGGTGTTGCTGGGGATTTGGTTTTAATTGTTTCCGTCACACCTCACAAGTTCTTTGAACGAGATGGCGATGATTTGCTTTGCAAATGTTCTATCACCTTTGCTGAAGCTGTATTGGGTACAACGATACAAATCCAGACCTTGGAAGAAAAGGTGGATATAAAAGTACCCGAAGGAACTCGCTCCGGAACAACATTTTCAGTCAGAGGAAAGGGCATAAAACAGGTAAACGGACGCTCAAAAGGCGACCTTTATGTTACTGTCGAGATAGAAGTTCCAAAAGGTCTTAATAAGGAACAAAAGGAAGCATTGCTGAATTTTGATGAAAAATGCACAGGAAATGGTGGTCAAAAGAAGCACAGCTTCTTCGAAAAGTTCAAAAAGTGAACAATGTTTTAAATGCGGTTAAAAAAATAGATTAACTAAAATAACCATTTGTTTACAAATAAATGTGGTTTTAGACATAAATAAATGATATAATCCTTTTGCTTTCTGGGAATGGTTTAGATTTCCTAAAGGCAGAAGAAAAGTAATGCTTGCTATAATAAAAGCGAGCTTAATTACAGAAAAAAATAAAAAAACATATGACAAATGTCAAAAGAAAGGAAAGCGTTTTTAATCAGTAAAAACGCAAGAAGAAACAATGAAAAAGTTATCAGTTCTCGTACTCGCTATGCTTATCGCTGCAACAATGGCATCCTGCGGCACAAAAGAAGAATCCAGTGAAGCTGCATCCACAGACGCATCTGCTGTAGTATCCGTTGACGCATCCGTTGACGCATCCGCAGAAGCATCCGTTGACGCATCCGCAGAAGTATCCGTTGATGCATCCGCAGAAGCATCCGTTGACGCATCTGTAGAAGCATCCGAAGCTGCATCTGAAGCTGCATCTGAAGTTGCATCTGAAGAAGCATCTGTTGCTGCTTAATTGATTAGCAATTCTTAAAAAACGAGGTCGTTGCTTTATGCAGTGACCTCATTTTTCTTTTAACGGAAACAGATTGTGATTATCTCTTGCAAACTGTTTTTATGAAACATAATAACGCCTGTATTCTGATGCTTTAAAAATTAAATGGTAGTTTTTGTATAATATGGAGGTTGCTTTGGCTGATATATATGTTGCTAAAATAAATAGTTCTTTTAAATCTTCAACTATGTTCCAAACATCTCCGGCAGAGTATAATCAAAGTGTATTTGCTTTTCTTGAAAAAGATAGGATAGAAAAAATAAAAAAAATCCGTTCAGAAAGCGAAAAGTTATTGAGAATTTATGCCTCCGTTTTTGTTAAACTATATGTTTCAAAAAATACAGGCATTAGTTTATCAAAACTAAAATACTTATACCAACATAATGGAAAACCATATTTTAATGACTGCCCAATAAAATTCAATATATCTCATACAAAAAATACCCTTGCAATTGGCTTTTCATCCTCTGAAATTGGTGTTGATGTTGAAGAAATAAGACAGATAGATTTGAAATTAGCAAAGCGATATTTCACAGAAAACGAGAATATGTATATCTTTGAAAATAATATATCTGCAAATTTTCTTGAACAGCTCAATATGCCTTGTTTCTGTACTAATGACAGCGATGCACTTTATAAGAGGTTCTTTTGCATATGGACAAGAAAAGAGGCGTTTGTTAAACGAAGTGGGACGGGACTTTGCTTTAAGCTTAACTCTGTTGACCTTGTTGATGTCAATCAAAGCAGGGGTATTTTAACAATAGAAAAAGATAACCGCATTATTTCTGTTGCAACCAATGATAAAGAAAATAAATTTAACTTTATTGATGAAAAGATAATACTGTCAATGGTAGAAGAATGTATGAAAACAAACGAAAGCACTTTGCTGTGAATATTTGAAAACAAACGAAAGCACTTTGCTGTGAGTGTTTCAAAGAATAACTTTCTGATAAAATACCAAATATCTTAAACTGAATAATTATTATAAAAAGAAACAGAGCTGAATTAAATCAACTCTGTTTTGTGTTTTTAGAAAAGTCCTGAAATGTTTCCTTCGCTGTCAACATCAATTTTTTCTGCGGCAGGAACTTTGGGAAGTCCCGGCATTGTCATTATATCTCCTGTGAGCATGACGATGAATCCGGCACCCGCGCAAACCTTGACGTTTCTTACTGTAACAATAAAATCTTCGGGAGCGCATATTTTTGCAGGGTCATCGGAAAAACTGTATTGAGTTTTCGCCATACAGATTGGAAAGTGGGAATACCCTAAACTTTTAATAAGCTCAAGCTGTTTTTTCGCTTGTGGAGTGAATACAACCCCTGACCCGTGGTATATGCGTTTAACGATAGCTTCTGCCTTTTCTTCGGGAGTGAGGTTATCATCATAGCAAAGCTCTTGTTTGGAAGGTGTTTCGCAAAGTGCAACAACTTCTTTCGCAAGCTCAATACCACCGTTGCCACCATCTGCCCATACTGTTGAAGTTACAACATTAACTCCCAATTCCTTGCACTTTTCGGAAATTGCTTTAACTTCTGCGTCTGTATCATCAGGGAAACGGTTAATAGCAACAATGCAAGGGAGCTTGTATACGTTGATAATGTTGGAAACATGGCGCATAAGGTTTGGAATACCTTTAATCAGTGCATCAATGTTTTCGCCCTTAAGCTCGGTTTTGGGAATACCGCCGTGCATTTTCAAAGCTCTTATTGTTGCAACAACAACAACTGTCGATGCTTCAAGATTTGCTTTTCTGCATTTTATGTCAAAAAACTTTTCAGCTCCAAGGTCTGCTCCGAAACCTGCTTCTGTAACAACATAGTCACCAAGCGTGAGGGCAGTTTTTGTTGCTATAACAGAGTTACAACCGTGAGCAATATTGGCGAAAGGACCACCGTGAACAAATGCAGGCGTACCTTCAAGGGTTTGAACAAGGTTTGGCTTTAACGCTTCAACAAGGAGGGCTGCCACTGCACCATGAGCTTTAAGCTGACCTGCTGTTACGGGTTTATCGTCGAAGGTATATCCAACAATAATATTTGAAAGTCGGGTCTTTAAATCTTCAATTGATGTGGAAAGGCAGAGAATAGCCATAATTTCAGAAGCAACGGTAATTTCAAATCCGTCTTCACGAGGTACACCGTTTGCCTTTCCGCCCAAACCGTCGGTTATAAAGCGAAGCTGACGGTCGTTCATATCAACAGCTCGTTTCCAAGTGATTCTTCTTGCATCAATTCCAAGTGAGTTTCCTTGGTGGATGTGGTTATCAAGCATTGCTGCGAGTAAATTATTTGCTGCACCAATTGCGTGGAAATCTCCTGTGAAATGAAGGTTAATGTCTTCCATAGGAACAACCTGCGCATATCCACCACCCGCTGCGCCACCTTTAACACCAAAAACAGGGCCTAATGACGGCTCTCTAAGGGCAACAATTGAGTTTTTGCCAATTTTACGCAAACCGTCTGCAAGACCTATGGTTGTTGTTGTTTTACCCTCGCCTGCAGGCGTTGGAGTTATCGCAGTAACAAGAATCAATTTTCCCTTTGGTTGATTTTTTAAAAGGGAAAGTGAAACCTTTCCTTTGTTCTTTCCGTATTGTTCAAGAGCTTCTTCGGGAACTCCTGCAATTTTTGCAATTTCGGTTATTGGTTTAAGCGTTGCTTCTTTAGCAATTTGAATATCTGTTTTCATTTCTTCCTCTTATTTTTTATTTTATTAAAAAGGAAAGCATAATACCAAAAAGATTTTTTAGTTAATTTATGCTTTCCTTTTAAAATTATTTTAAAAATGAATATTTTAAGCTAAGATAATCTGTTGAGGTAATTTCACCGTCCCCGTCAACATCTGCCGCAAATGCTTTGGCACCATCAAGGATAACTATTCCAAGAAAAGTTTGCTTTATAACAACATAATCGGTTGCGGTGATATCTCCGCTTCCATCAACATCTCCAATAACAACAACAACGAATGAGGTTGAATCTAATTTAACAAAGCTGCCTGTCTTAATTTCAACGGATGAGCAACCGAAAATGGATTCTGACGATGCACCAACATTTGTAACAACATATGTCTCACCGCCCAAGAGCTTAACTGAACAATCATTTACATAAAGTATCTCAAATGTATAAGTTGCATCATTATGTAATGCGGTTGCTTTAACAGTTCCTGGAGCTATTGGAATTGTGTAGCTAATAGTGATATCACTTCTCACGGTATAAACGCTTCCGTCGCTGTAGGTGTAATTTATGCAAACACTCGAAAGGTCTGCTTCTTCACCGATGTTGGCAACAATTTTATTTGCAGAAATCTCTGTGCTTATGAGATATGGGTTGGTGAAAGATGCGTATTCAAGACTGCACCAGCCCTCTTGACCATCGTATACCGTTTTTCCCCAGCCGTTTTTTACCTCAGTGATTTTAAGCTCCGAACCGATTGGTATTATACAAAGGGAAGTGTATGATGTTCCTGCTCCACTGCGGAGACGAAGATTTGCTGTAGTTTTATATAAACCTTTTTTGTATGTGTCTGTTGATGGGGCAACGGTTTGACCATTTGTTCCGCTTGTAATAAATGTAACATCGATTGGTTTTGCGGCAGGAGTTACTAACTTTGTGTACGAAAGACCGCAGTAACCTGTTTTGCCGTTATATGTTGTTTTTCCCCATTTTCCGTTTACTTCTGTAACTTCTATAGTTGTTCCCTTTGGAATTGATGTAAGAACAGGTGTTGATGTTGTTGGGCCTTCTCTGAGGTTAAGCGCACCTGTTGTTATGTAAGTTCCGGGAACATAGTCAGATGGTTGGGCTGATGATTCTTCGGAGGATTCTTCAGAAGATGGTTCTTCAGAAGAGGGCACATCATATGACGATTCTTCAGATGATGGCTCAATTGATGGTTCTTCAAAGGAAGATTCTTCAGAAGAAGGTTCAGCTGATGGTTCTTCAGATGTGTTGTCGTTGGGGTCTTTAATTGTACCCTCGGAGATGTATGTTGCGTAAACAAGATATATATATCCTGTAATGCCGTTATATGTTGTTTTTCCCCATGAACCGCTTACGGATGTGATTTCAAGCTCTGTTCCTGCGGGAACAATGTTCAAAGAATCTGATGATGTTGTTGCACTTTTTCTTAAATTCAACCTTTCATCGGTTTTGTAAATGCCTTTTTTGAATTCTCCTGTATCTTCAGAAGATTCAAAAGAGCCGGACCCCTCAGATGAGTCTGTGTTGTCAGAAAAATCACCGCTTATATCAACCTTTTTTCCTGTTGATGTGTATAAGAAAATCTTTGTAACACCGGAAGATGCATAGCGATTAAAAAGAACAGTTTCTTCTGCCGCTGGGTCCATCATATAAACGATACCGTTTTTAACTTCGCGTATGGCAACATAATGACCTAAGTTTTTAACTCCTGCAATTATGTAGTAACCCTGCTTGAGATAATATGCAATAGATTCTGTTTTTTCATCTATTGTGTTTCCAAGAAGAACTTCGGATTCATATACAAACCCTGGGAATGCTCTATCAATTTTTCCTTTGTAAATAAGGTTTCCTGCAAATCCGCCAACTGCTTTCAACTTTTTGACGAAAATTTCGGGATTCAAATTTTCTTCAGTTGCCAATCCGCTATAAACAACAAGCATTGCCGCTGAAGTTGCGTAGCATCCGATGTTCCCTATGGTGTTTGAGCCGATATAAACATCTTTCCATTTGGGGTCGTATTGCTTCCAATCGTAAAATCTTGTTGTTTCTTCTGCTTTTGCCTCCGAAAATGGAAGAAAGGTGAGTGCTGAAATAATGGTGGCAATCAAAACAATAAGCGCCGTACACTTTTCAAAACGAGTTCTCACAATTTTTCACGCGACGCGGCATTGTTTATTAACAACTCCGTCGACAAGCTCCTTTTCATTTTTTTATTTTGTTTTATATACATTTTGGGCGACCTATGCTATGATTTAAGAGGTCGAAACAGGGAATTTTAGAATAAATCAACAGACAATAAGCCAGCTTCCCCATTATACAAAAAAATGGTATTCTTGTCAATTGCTTTCATAATAAGTTTATATTATTCAACGAAATGCATAAAACGACAGACGGTTTTTTGTTTAATTTGTCTAATTGCGTTCTTTACTTAATTATGTTGAAAGTGAGCTGAAAAAATATGTTTTGTGATGTTTTTAATTGGCGATGAATAATGTAAATGCACGCCTTGCGAGGAATCATAGATGGCTTTATGAATTGATGCTCAGGAGATTTTTTCATAAAAATGGCTATGCAGAAAAACCGCATAGCCACCATTGATTATTTAATTTTGAAGTATCACAATTATGCTTTCGTGAAACTATTGTTTATATGCAAGGCACAATTATGCTTTCTTGTACACCTTTGGAGAAAGAATTCCGATGTAGGGAAGATTTCTGTATTCTTCACTGTAATCCATTCCGTATCCAACAACAAATTCGTCTTCAATAACAAAGCCGGAGTAATCTGCCTTTAAGCCGTTTGTTCTTCTTGATGGCTTATCTAAAAGTGTACATATCTTCAAGCTGGCTGGCTTTCTCTGAAGAAGAACGCTTTTGAGATATCCAAGTGTTGTTCCCGTGTCAAGGATATCTTCAACGATAATTACATCTCTGCCTTCAATAGGTGTGCTTAAATCCTTAAGTATCATAACCTGGCCCGATGTTATTGTGGAGTCTCCGTATGATGAAACCACCATAAAGTCAAAACAGCAATCGGGGGGGAGCTTTCTTGCGAGATCCGAAAAGAAAATAACAGAGCCCTTCAGAATGCAAAGCAGGGTGATTTTTTTTCCTTCGTAATCTTTTTTTATTATCTCGCCAAGCTCGGCAACCTTTGCCGCAATTTCTTCTTCTCTGAGAAGAACTCTTTCAATAGCGTTATCCATAATATCCTCCGAAACTAATTTCTCTTTTTTTACTTTGAATACAGTTTATCATTTCGAAAAAAGAAAATCAACAGTTATTTGATAACAAATTTTTGGTAATTAGTTAAAATGTTGTTTTCTGTGGAGCGTTGTTAAAGTTTTGATACAAATAAGCCATAAAAAAATAAATCTTTTGGTTAAAATAGTACTTGATTAAATTGGTAAAATGGTGTATAATGTCAAAGTAAAATGACGGAGGATGCGAATTCTCCGAGGAAGGAGATTTATCCTATGTTTGAAATTGAGATTCCGGGCGTTGAAGGCGAGGAAATTCTCGTGCTTGAAAACACCGCTGAAGGTGCAAGCGGAGCGGCTGACGGCGGGGACGAAGGTTCTTTGGCAAATGAAGAATGCGTGTTCAGCAAAAGCGGCTTTGAAAATCTTCCGGAAGATGCAACATTGGCAGAACGTGCTGTTTACGGTGCAAAGACTACATTCATCGGTATGATCACTGTTTTCCTTGTGCTCATTCTTCTTTGGGCGGTTTGCGCTTTGCTTGGCAAGGTGCTTGGTTCAGTAGGAGGAAAAACTGAGGAAAAGAAGCCCGAACCGCAAAACGCTCCCGTGGAAGAACCGACGGTTCAGCCCACAGCATCACCTGCCGCTGTTGATTACAGCATGGTTGCAGTTGTTGCTTCTGCATCAATCGCAGCATACCGTGGAGAAGATACGGTTAATTTTGAAATCGCCTCAATTCGACCTTTGGTAAGCGGAGCCGTTGCTTTGCCTCCCGAAACGGTTGCCCAGATAGCCGCAACTATTGCGTGCCTTGAAGGAAAAGACGAAGTTGATTTCACCATAAGCTCAATTCGAGTTGTGTGAAGTCATACATAAACAATGTCAAATTAAAACTAAAATGAATTTATCTTATTGAAGGAGTAAAATATCATGGCAAAAACTTATATTGTTACAGTAAATGGCGTTAGTTATGAAGTAGTTGTTGAAGAAGGCGCAGCCGGCGCATCTGCACCCGTTGCGGCAGCTCCCGCAGCAGCACCTGCGGCTCCTGCGGCAAAACCCGTTGCAGGCGGAACAAAGGTTACATCTCCTCTTCCCGGCACACTTCTCCGTATAATTGCTAAAAACGGCACTTCCGTTAAGAAGGGCGACCTTCTCTGCATCGTTGAAGCAATGAAAATGGAAAACGAAATTTTTGCACCTGCAGACGGTGTTGTTAATGCTGTTGCTTCTGAAGGAGCTTCCCTTAACTCAGGCGATGTTATAATGACAATTGCTTAATTATGACTGTCGAAATTTGAGTAAGGGAGTGATATTTTGTCTAACGTAAATGCTATGTCAGCGGGAATTCTTGATTCGATTCTCGGTGTGTTTAAAACCTCCGGCTTTTCCAAATTTATGGAAGAAGGCGGATGGCGTTACCTTGTTATGTATTTAATCGTTGGCGTTCTTTTCTATCTTGCTATAGTTAAGAAATTTGAACCGCTTCTTTTGGTTCCTATCGCCTTCGGTATGCTTTTAACAAACCTTCCCGGCGCAGGTCTTTATCACAGAGAAATCTTTATGGTAGAAGGTGATATTGATTACGGTCAAGTTCTTCATGATGGCGGTCTTTTAGACTTCCTCTACCTTGGGGTTAAGCTTGGTATTTACCCTCCGCTTATCTTCCTTGGCGTTGGTGCTATGACAGACTTCGCGCCTCTTATTTCAAATCCTAAAAGTCTTCTTTTAGGTGCGGCGGCTCAGTTTGGCGTGTTTGCCGCTTTCTTCGGCGCACTTATGTTTGGCTTCTCCGTAACAGAAGCCGCATCCATCGGTATCATCGGTGGTGCAGACGGCCCTACTGCTATTATGGTAACAAAAACATTGGCACCAAAGCTTTTGGGCTCAATTGCAATAGCCGCATATTCTTATATGGCTCTTGTTCCTTTTATTCAGCCCCCAATTATGAAGGCGCTTACATCCAAAAAGGAACGTACAATAAAAATGACATCTCTCAGAAGCGTTTCCAAGCTTGAGCTTGTTGTTTTCCCGATAGTTGTTGCGCTTATTGTTTCCTTGATTCTCCCCGATGCAGCCCCCCTTATAGGTATGCTTATGTTGGGTAACCTTATGAAGGTATGCGGAGTTGTTGAAAGAATTTCCAAAACAGCTCAGAACGAGCTAATGAATATTGTTACAATATTCCTCGGCGTTTCCGTTGGTGCAACTGCAACTGCAGATTCCTTCTTGCAGATAGAAACAATTAAAATCATCTGCATGGGTCTTTGTGCCTTCGCATTTGCAACTGCGGCAGGCGTTGTTTTCGGAAAGCTTATGTGCTTCGTAACAAGAGGAAAAATCAATCCCCTTATCGGTTCTGCAGGTGTTTCCGCTGTTCCAATGGCGGCTCGTGTTTCCCAGATCGTTGGTCAGAAGGAAGACCCTTCAAACTTCTTGCTTATGCACGCTATGGGACCTAACGTTGCAGGTGTTATCGGATCTGCTGTTGCGGCAGGTGTGTTCCTCTCGTTGTTCCAATAAAACGGTTACAGCAATGTAACAGCTGGGCAATAACCTATTCAAATTGATTTAGTGAAAGGATATTATATATGTCAAAGGTTAAAATAGTTGAAACCGTACTCCGTGACTCTCATCAGTCACTTGCGGCAACAAGAATGACAACTGAGCAGATGAAGCCAATTCTCACAGCGTTGGATAATGTTGGTTATCATGCGCTTGAAGCATGGGGCGGTGCTACATTCGATTCCTGCCTTCGTTTTCTTGACGAAGACCCATGGGAAAGACTCAGAACTATAAGAGACTGCGTTAAAAACACAAAGCTTCAGATGCTTTTCAGAGGTCAGAATATTTTGGGATACCGTCATTATTCCGACGATGTTGTTGAATATTTTGTTCAGAAATCAATAGCAAACGGTATTGATATTATAAGGATTTTTGATGCGCTTAACGATGCAAGAAACCTTCGCACCGCTATAAACGCAACAAAAAAAGAAGGCGGTCATGTTCAGGTTGCTCTTTGTTATACAACGAGCCCTGTTCATAACAATGAATACTTTGCAAATCTTGCAAAAGAGCTTTGCGAAATGGGTGTAGATTCCATCTGTATCAAGGATATGGCGGGCTTGCTTAAGCCATATGAAACATACGATTTGGTTAAAGCCGTTAAATCCAAGGTTGAAATTCCTGTTGAGCTTCACACTCACTATACAGCAGGTGTTGCTTCTATGTCTGTTCTTAAGGCAATTGAAGCAGGTATCGATATTATTGATACAGCAATTTCACCTTTCGCAATGGGAACTTCTCAGCCACCAACAGAGCCAATTGTTGCTTCTTTGGCAGGCACACCATATGATACAGGTCTTGACCTTAACAAGCTCAATGAAGTGTCCAAATACTTCACAAAGCTGAGAGAAGATTACATCAAATCGGGTCTTATTAAAACAGGCGTTCTTAAGGTTGACGTTAATGCTCTCATTTATCAGGTTCCCGGTGGAATGCTTTCAAACCTTATTTCTCAGCTTGAAAAACAGAATTCTCTTGATAAACTCAATGAGGTTCTTGAGGAAGTTCCGAGAGTTCGTGAAGACGCAGGTTTCCCTCCTCTCGTAACACCTTCTTCTCAGATCGTTGGTACACAGGCAGTGCTTAACGTTATGATGGGTGAGCGTTATAAGTTAGTATCCAAAGAGTTCAAGGGCTTGGTAAGAGGCGATTACGGTAGAGCACCTGCTCCAATTAAACCCGAATTCTTCAAGAAGATCTGCGGTGATGAAGCACCTGTAACAGGCAGACCTGCAGACGCACTTGCTCCTGAGCTTGATAAGTTGAGAGGCGAAATTAAGGATTATATCCGTCAGGATGAAGATGTTCTTTCTTATGCACTTTTCGATAAAGTTGCATTGAACTTCTTTGAGAAGAGAAAGAATGGCACATTGGGACAGAATATAGATGTTCCAAATGCTACTGCAAAACCTGCTGCTCCTTCAGCACCTTCAACCGCTTCTGTTGGCGTTACATCTGCAACAGGCGCATCAGGTGTTTATAAGGTAACAGTTAAAAAAGTTAACGGTTAATAGAAAATGAAGTTTGCTTAGAACAACGGTTAATTGAAAAGTGAAATGTGTTAATAAGCATTTTAACTCAAAATCATCGTTAAATTGAGCAAAGAACAGAAAATCCGTTGAATCAATTTATAAAAACAGTGGATACTCATTGCGAAAAGGCATTGGGTATCCACTATTTTATCTTTAGCTGTAATTAAATGTAACAGCATTGTTGAATTCAGAGCAAAAGTTATATATTTAAAAAAGTCAGTATGTTACAGCTTGAATGGTGAAAAAACTATTTTGGGGTATCTTCTATATTCGATATTTCAATATTGGTATAATAGTGAGACAAAATTTCTTCAAACTTCACGCCCGTTTGAGCGAAAACCTCTGCGCCTGAGATACTCATACCAACACCGTCGCCATTTCCATATGAAATTATTTCAACCAAGCTCTCTTTTTCAACAATCTCAAAGCAAAGGGAGGGGAGCGAAAATTTTTCCGCAAAAGCAACAGCGCTAATTGCACAGTTTCCTGCGTTTATAAATTTGCAACGGTTGTTTCCATCCTGCTCAATGTTGTTAATCAAAGCATCTTCTTCAAATACAATGCTTGGGCAAAGAGATAAAAGACCCTTTTTAAAGTCGTTTTTTGAAACGGTTGTAATTGTTTTGACATCATCGGCGTTTTCGGGTGTATCAACTGCAACAAGGTATGGTTCTGATAATGGTGAGGGCGTTGTTGTTTTATAGGATGAGATATGATATGGCGGATTTACTATCTTTCCTCCATATGTTATAACTTGGCCTTTGGTTGATGATATATATGATGGTATCTGAATTTCAAGGTTTGATGAGAAATCTGTTTTTTCTTCCGAAAATAAAATCTGCGTTCTTGTAATAACGGCAAGGGCTTTTAGAGTTTCTTCTGAATACATTCCCTCAAACTCTTTCATCTTTTGAGCAGTCATTAACTCAATAATGGTTATGCTACCAAGGTATTCTTGAGACATATGATTTTCGTTATCGCTTGATATCTCTATATTATCTGATATATCGTTGTTGATATTATTGTTTGAAACATTTTTGCTTTTGAAAAACATTGCATTGGCAATTAACGGACAAATTATTGACCATAAAATAATGAAAAAAAATAATCCAATTGATTTTTTCATATGTATCCTTTCTTTTTATAACTTTTTTTGAGAGATAGAGAAAATAATTTTTACTATAAATATATTCAAAAAGGAAACAAAAAATACCTGTTCTTGTTTTTTTGTGAATTGAAATTTTTTTTAATAATTTATGTTAAAATGTAAAAAAAAAGCAAAATTGCTTTACAAAACGGAACAAATGGTATATTATATAAATTAGAGTTTTATACTTATAAATTGCTTGATATGAATTGATTATTTGTATGGGTCAATATGATTAACGTAATCCTAATTTGCTACGAAGGGAGAAAATATGGATATTAACAATAATGATAATAAAAATGAATCTGCTTCAATTATTGAGAGAAACGTGGAAAATGAAACAATTGAGAAAAATTTTGAGAGTGAGGAAAATAATACATTTATCAAACCTGTAAAAAAAACATTCACGGAAAAACTTCTTGATAAAATTCCTTCCTTGAGTGTTAAAAATTACAAGATGGTGGTTGCATTATTTATCTTAGTTAGTGTAGCTCTCTCTGTTTTCAGAGTTATTGTTATAGAGAATAGCGTTGAAGCCCCCGGATTTGTTAGTGAAAATAATTATTATAAGCTGGAAAATACATCATATACAAATCTCTTTATGGTTATTTGCATTGCTTGCGCATTTTTGGCGTTAATTTTTGGATGTTTTTCAAGAAAAATAAATTTTTGGGAAAATAAACATTCAAATGGGTTTGTTTTTGTTTCATCATTAACCGGGTTTTGTATGGTTGGATGTTCAGGATTCTTTATTTACAGAATAGCTCTTGATAATGAAATGCTCAATAATTTTGATTTGGCAAGTATAATACTTATGCTTATGACGGGTGCATATTTTGTTATGGATGCTGTTGGTTTTATTTCAAAGAAAGTAAGACCGTTTTGCTATGTTGGAGTTGTTGTCTTTTCTATTGTGCGCCTTATGGCAAGGTTTTTAGAGCTTCACGACGCTCAACATGTTTCGTCTAACGAATACCATCTTGTGAGTCTTGCCGTTTTACTCCTGTTTTTTGCCTCAAACGCAAGAGGAAATATAGATGGAAAACCCAGCTTGGTATATCCTTTCTTTGGTTTGCTTTCAATGGTTCTTCTTTGGGTATATTCTCTGCCTGAAATATATATTTTGCTTTATGAACCATATTATGTTGACAGAACATTTATTTTCTGCATTATAGATGCTGTTCTTGGAATGTATGTTTGTGCAAAACTGTTATCGGTAAAAGGCACAAATGATGAATATAGCGTATAAAACGGATAAATTAAATGAAAAAAGAATCGTTTTCAAGGTTATTGTCATTCTCTTGGCTTATTGTTTTCTTTTTAGTTATGATTGTTGTGATTACCGGTGCGAAAACAGGGCTGTATTTTACTGATGAGACAAGCTCTTTCGATGTTCTTAACGCTTCTGATTTGGAAAACCAAAGCTCACCCAATTTAGAATCGGGTGATTTGGAAAGCTGGGAAAATAATTTATCCAATGAATTTTCTTACGACAGTTCCGAAGAACCAACAAGTTCCGAAGAACCGTCGAGTTCTGAAGAACCATCGAGTTCCGAAGAACCAATAAGTTCCGAAGAACCGTCGAGTTCTGAAGACCCAACAAGCTCCGAAGAACCAACAAGTTCCAAAGAACCAACAAGTTCCGAAGAACCATCGAGTTCTGAAGAACCAACAAGTTCCGAAGAACCAACAAGTTCCGAAGAACCATCGAGTTCCGAAGAACCATCAAGCTCTGAAGAACCATCAAGCTCTGAAGACTCAGATAATTTTGAATTTCCCGATGATGTTACTGTTTTGAATAATGGTAACAGGAAATTTGTGTATTTTCAGCAGGATGACCCTCGATATGATAAGCTACCATATGGGAAAGATACCATTGGCTCGCATGGGTGCGGGCCTGTTAATATGGCGATGATTATTTCCACATATACAGGGAAGGTTATTTACCCCGAGGAAGCAGCATTATGGAGTTATAACAACGGATGTTATGCTGCTGGAGTTGGGTCATCTCACTCTTTGATAGAAAAAATGGCAAAGGCGTTTGGTGTTCCTGTTTCAAAAATTTCTGTTTCTTCTTGGGATAAAGCAATGCAAGCTCTTAAGGATGGGAAGTATCTTGTAACAAGAGTAGGTAGGGGAGATTTTTCTTATGGAAATCATTTCCTCACCATCAGGGGCATTACCGATGATGGAAAGATACTTGTTGCAAACTCTATTTCCTATGAAGATTCTGTTGTTGAATGGAGTCAAAGCACGGTTAAGAAAAACATAAATCTTTCCTATTTCTGGGTTTTGGGCTAATGCTAAAATTGAATTTTTAAGAAATAAACACCGCTGATTTGGCGGTGTTTCTATTTGTAAAAAAAGCAAAATCTTATCATTTATTTTATGCATTTTCCATACTATATTTTTTGTTTATATTGAAAAAGCAAAACCCCCTGCATCTGCAGAGGGCTTTACTTTTAATTGTACGAGGATATAATTGATGCCATTTTGGCATAATATTATTCAGATCTGAGTGCCTCAACGGGGTCTTTTTTAGCTGCGAGTTTTGAAGGGATAAGACCGCCAATGAGTGTAAGACATACGCTGATAATAACAAGGATAATAGCACCGCCAACGGGTAAGCTGGCGATATTTGAAACAACAGTTGATGAGTCGCTTGTTAGAGTATATACAATCAGGTTAATTGGAAGCGTAAGAAGAACAGTAACGCCAATACCAACTAAACCGGAAAGCAAGCCAACAATTCCTGTTTCTGCTTTGAATACTCTTGAAATATCTTTTTTGGAAGCACCCATTGCGCGAAGTATACCAATTTCCTTTGTTCTTTCCAAAACGGATATATAGGTAATAATACCAATCATTATAGAAGAAACTATAAGGGAGATAGAAACGAATCCAATAAGAACATAGGATATAATGTTGATAATTGTGCTGATAGAGGACATAAGCAACCCAACAAGGTCGGTATATTCTATAGCGAGTTCCTCTTTTCCTTCTTTGGTAACTTTGTCATTATGCGCTTCAATCAATTCAACAAGAGCGTCTTTGTCTTCAAAAGAAGCGGTATAGATGTTTATAGCTTGTGGGGCGTCAAGGTCGATATATCCTAATTTTGCAAGATTTGTTTCGTATGTTGCTTCTGTCTGTATCATGGATTCAAACATTGAAACAACCGTTCTTTCTGTGAGAACGCCTAATTCCATACCTTCTTTAATCCATACAGCCATATTTTGAGACATTTCATCAGGGCTTTGAGAAAGCATACCAAGAATCATTTCTGCTGTAATTTCGTCTTTTGAAACTGTATTTGTTGAGAATGGAAGACCTGTCAATATATCGGTGTCTTTTTTCTCAAGTTGTTTATTAACAACGGCGCTGTCGTTGGAAAGTTTCATAACATGCTGAGTCAAAGCATTTGTGTATGCAATTGAGCCCTGTATTGAAGATGCAACAGCATCTTCTTTAGGTCTTATAATACCTGTGATTTTAAGCTCTATGGGAGCATTATCGCCTTCAAGAGAATCAAAGTATTTTTTAAGCCCCTTTTCGCCGTCTGTGGAGTGGTCGATCCATACCTTTTTTACTTCATCGTATTCATAAAAGATGTGAGAAGGTGCAAGGTAGAAATTCATTCCGATAATTTCGCCAAGGTTATAATCGGTAATATCGTCTGTTTCAATGGCTTCACCCTTCATAATTTGCTCAAATCTTTCATACATAACTGACTGATCTTTTATGTTGAGTGTGTAGAGAGCCAAATCGTTTATGCGGTTATTTTTATCAACAACGAGCAAAACTTCGTTGTATTTGGTTGGCCATTTGCTTTCGTCTCCAACTAATTCATATTGGTCGTCGATAATGGAGTGAATAAGCTCACCGTCTTTCCCTGCCAACATCTGAGACCACATATCAAAATTGTACATAGATGAGAACTGCTGTGTCATAGAGCTTGAACCCATAGTACTGTCGCCTGTCATCATCTGCAAAACGATATCCATAATGGGGCTTGGGTTAACTCTTATTGCTTTTTCGGGGTCTTTGAAGGAATAAATATTTAAAGCAACATTATAATCGTAATCAACGGCGTTGATTTTGTCTTTAATGCCGTTCTCGTTGTTTTCAATGATGTTTTTGAAGTTTCCCAAATCGTTTGCTCTTGCTTCCTTCTGAATGGTTTGAAGGAATTTTCCCATAATATCGCTGGAATAAATTTTGTTTGGGTCTTTTTCTTTTATTTCTTCGCTGTTTGCAATTTCCTGAAGCCCTGTGATCATACTTGTGAAATCAACTGTTTCTGCCTGTATTTGCAAAGGATAGGTTGAAAGGGTTTCACGCTGAACCTTGTCAATAAAGCCCTGTATACCGCTTGAAAGTGAAAGAATTAAAGCAATACCAATAATACCAATGCTCCCTGCAAAAGAGGTCATAAATGTACGCCCTTTTTTCGTAAGCAGGTTGTTAAATGAAAGAGAAATTGCCGTTGCGTGAGACATGGAATTTTTCTTGTTCTTTTTCTTCTTTTGATTCAATGCTGGGGATTCAGCAGATTTTTCTGTCTTATATGGGTCGCTGTCGGAAATAAGTTTTCCATCGAGGAGCTTTATAATTCTTGTTGAATATGTTTCTGCAAGCTCAGGGTTGTGAGTAACCATAATTACAAGGCGGTCTTTGGAAATCTCTTTCAGTATCTCCATAACCTGAACGCTTGTTTCTGTGTCAAGCGCACCTGTTGGCTCGTCGGCGAGAAGTATGTCAGGGTTGTTGATTATAGCTCTTGCAATTGCAACTCTCTGCATCTGTCCGCCCGACATCTGAGCCGGCTTCTTTTTGAGTTGGTCACCAAGCCCTACCTTTTTAAGTGCCTCTGTTGCTCTTTTTCTTCTTTCTTCTTTAGAAATTCCCGAAAGGGTTAATGCCAATTCAACATTTGATAAAACCGTTTGATGAGGAATAAGGTTGTAATTCTGGAAAACAAAGCCAATGGAATGATTTCTGTAATTGTCCCAATCTCTGTCTTTGTAAAATTTTGTGGAAATGCCGTTGATAAAAAGGTCGCCCGAGGTGTATTGGTCAAGTCCGCCTATAATATTGAGCAGAGTTGTTTTTCCGCATCCCGAAGGACCTAAAATTGAAACGAATTCGCATTTGCGAAACTCAATACTAATGTCTTTCAGTGCTTCAACCTTGCTATCGCCTGTTGCATATGATTTGTAAATGTTCTTAAGTTCAAGCATTAAATTACCTCCGTTTAATGTATGTTTGCATTATAGATTTCATATATAAACTCAACATAAATTATATTATAGATATATATTTAATTTTCTTATAAAATAATTCCTTTAACATATATTCCTCTTTGCATAAATTAAAAATATTTTACCATTTTTTTCGTATCGTGTCAATCAACTTAAAGTTTTTATTCGCCGCCTAAATGTAAAAAAAATTTTAACAGGTGAGAGAATGAGAATATACGAAACTTAAATTCTTTCTGCACAAAAATCTAAAAAATATTTATTGCCCTTGCGCTGAACAAGTTTTGAATTTATAAAACCATGTGCAGTGAGGGAAAGAAAATTTCTTATGGGGCGTAATGCACAAGTACAAGTACAAGAACAAGAACAAGAACAAGTACAAGTACAAGTACAAGTACAAGAACAAGTACAAGTACAAGTACAAGTACAAGTACAAGTACAAGTACAAGTACAAGTACAAGTACACTGAAC
>JAZNIJ010000237.1:0-16433 GCA_045577455.1 Eubacteriales bacterium | reverse complement strand
ATTCAAACCTGAATAAATTATAGCCAATAGTTATCGTAATACTAATAACGACATATAGCATCAATTGACAATTAAACACTAACTATTTTTTTAAAATGCAATCCTTAAAGCAACATGTTATTTAAAAAGGAAAATGAAATGTGAATTATAAATATATTTTTCTAAAAAATTAAAATTTGATAACTCAAGTTATTTTAAAACAACAGGGTAGAGGGGTTCTAAAATAAGTTATTAAGTTCCTGAGATCAATAAACTATAATACTACAATCTAAAAACAACATATGTCGACCGTTTTTTTCTCAATATATGCGGAGTTGACAAAGATATTTAAAATTCAAAATAAAAATTATGTAAAAAATAAAATAGCAAGCTAAGTTAAGTTATATTATTTTATTTTTAAAATCGAAATTGATTATAAAAATTATTTCTTTAAATAATGTAAATTGACTTTTTCACTTTTTCACACATTTTTTCACTCTTGTTGCTTATTGATGAGTATAAACACAAGAGAAAATATTATTGATGACTAAAAAAATCGAATTGAAATATATATTCAGAAAATAAAAAAGGCATAATATAGATAAAAAAATATAAGTATACGAACATATATTCTTTTTTATGATATTATTAAATAATTACATATAAAAAAAGCGTTAAGCTAAGATAAACTTAGCTTAACGGTTAATTTTTTAAATAAAAATCTAAGTGTTTGTATTATTAACAGATTATTGCCATCCGTTTGTCCATCCACTTTCATCGTATGGATTTGAATAAGGTTCATCAGAGCTCTGCTCATCGGGATTATAGCTCTCATTTTCATGAATATTGTACTTAGAT
This sequence comes from Eubacteriales bacterium, assembly GCA_045577455.1. GTDB lineage: Bacteria > Bacillota > Clostridia > Oscillospirales > CAG-382 > SIG653. The sequence goes on along the minus strand of JAZNIJ010000237.1, from coordinate 15,596 downwards.
TGTATATGATACTTAATTCTAATATAATCACCAGCATTAACTTGACTATCATTATTAGTATCTGCTGCTTCTTCAATTGCACCTGTTAAAGTATATGTTGCAGCAAAATGCATTTTTAAAAGAGCTGTATCGGAAGTTTCAACCTTACCGTTCCCGTTAATATCTCCAGTTACAATAATAGTGTATAGATTGTTTTTAACATCAACAATAAAATCGCCTGTTGAAATGATATGAGAAACATTTGCAACAGTTATCACTTCTCCGTTGCGGTTATAAACATCATAGTCACATCCGTGAGCAGACTTAGTGTATATTTTCTTAAATGCATCACATTTAAGCCCTTCTCCAATACCTCTCAAATAATTATCGGAAATAACTGGTGAATCACCATTAAGAGACCCTGCAAATGCATTTGTTGAAATAATTGCTCCTACTCCAAGAGCAAAGCATAAAGTTAAGATTACAAGTTTTAATCTGAAATCAAATTGTTTTTTCATAACAAACCTCTTTCTGCAAATTTTCACGCATAAATATCATAAGAACCAAGAAAATACATCTTAAGTCTTATATAATCCGTTGTATCGATTTTTAAACTGCCATCAACATCAGCAGCTGAAAGATAAACGCCAAATAATTCGGTTTTGTTTGACAAATGACCTTTAATTCCAAGATAGTCTGTTGTGTCAATAGAGCATGATGAATCAATATCACCTAAACATACTATTGAAACAGTATCTATAACAGTTTCTTTTATGTAGAGTTGAACAATTGCTCCGGTTGAAACAGATTTATCTCCTTCAACAACTTCGCCATTGTCAATAATCCTCATGTAATCAACTGTATTATCGAACTGAGATAAAATTTCTGAACTTGTTGTTCCTGGCTTTACACCAACCAAAGTTTCGCAAAAAGCAAAGGAATCATATCTCATAATAAATTGGCTATCTGACTTGAGTATAAGTTCTGTTTCCGTGATTGGTTCTTCTTTCAAAATTTCGAAATATAATTGACTACCTTTACCATAAGCAGATTTAATTTCTGTCTCTGAAAAAACACCAACAAGCTCAGCATCGGAATCAATTTTAACAACTGTTGTTCCTTCGTTTGCATCTTCTTTAACATGAAATTCCACAAAACACTCAAGAGAGCTTCCTTTAAGAGAAGTTATAGCATCTCCATCATTAAGCACATTTACCATGAATGTACCATTTGATGCTTCAACTTCATCTTTTCCCCAAAATACCCATCCTTCTTCAGGATTGATAAGGGGATATGTTTCTCCGCTTGCACCGTTCTCTGCTGATACTGTTCCATTTAAAATCGATAGATATGTAGAATCAATTTCTAAAACTGATGTATCATAGTCTATAAAAGCGGTTGCACCAAGAAATTCATCTTCTGTAAAATTTTCAATCTTTACATTGAGAATGTATTTCTCTCCAATTATTCCATATTCTTCCCCCGAAAGATTAACATCAAAGCTCGTTTCAAGAGCATTTGAAACTAATATCACAGAAGAAAAGCTGGTAATAAAAGAAATCACCAATAGAAAAGCTAAAATTCCTCTTTTCATAAAAGTATCTCCTATAAATATTTTATTTATAACGATTATTGAGACATGGTTAATCAAACAGTGTTAATGCATACTAATAAATTATATACAACTAACCAATTACATTCTACAACAAGAAATCTACTTTGTCAACAGTTTTATTAAATTATATATCTGCATCTCCCGCAACGATAAACACATATTCAGAAGAACCGGGAAATTGGGGCGAGAATTTTTTCAAAGACACACCCTTAACTTTTGCATACAACTTATCGCCGTCAGTTACGGAAAAAGTATGGAAATCTCTCATATTCATTCCCATATACTTACAATAAGCAACTTTTCTTGTCCATACATTAACAAAATTCATTGCATCATTTTCTCTACAATAATCTGCTTCTTCACTTGTGAAAAAGCGTTCCGCCATACTGAGATAATCAGCATTTGTACTTTCGTCTTTATACCGTTGAATATACTCACCTGAAATTCCAACAGGTTTTTCAGAGAAAACGCATACCATAACTTCATTAACTGCTGCAACACTGAGATAAAGTTCCTTTGTTGTGCCCTTTATAGATGGTTTTCCCTTACTTTTGTAAATTATTTCAGCGCTATCAATGCCACTGTAATCTCTGAGAGCAGATTGCAACAGCTTGTGGCGTTCATCTTTATCCTTAACATTTTCAAAAACAAAAACTTGTGCTGCCATTATTTTTTCCTCCCTGATTACAGCTATTCTTCACTTTCTTCTTCAGATTCATCAAGTTCTTCGTCTTCTTCATATTCCTCAGAATCTGAAATTACATCTTCACTGTCGAAATCTTCAAGCTCATCCAATGCTGAACCATCATTTTCTTCAGTTTCTTCTTCGGAAATCAAAGCAAATCTTGCAATTTTTGCACCTTCGCTCATTCTCATAACAATAACACCGCCTGTTGCTCTGCCATGAATCGGAATCTGGTCAACAGTTGTTCTGATGATTATACCGCTATCAGTTATAAGCATAATTTCATCATCTTCTTTTGTTATTGCAATGCCTGCAACTTTTCCTGTTTTGGCAGTTACTTTATGGCAAGTTACACCCTTTCCACCACGCTTATGCAATGAGAATTCTTCAATAGGACTGCGTTTTCCAAATCCATTTTCGGTGATAGTAAGCACACTAAGCCCCAATTCCTCATAGTCATTGGGAATAACTGCTGCTCCAACAACATAATCACCAATGAGTTTCATTGCTTTAACGCCTCTTGCCTGTCTACCCATCGTTCTAACATCGGATTCTTTAAATCTTACAGCCATTCCTTTATTACTTGCTATAATGATTTCTTCATCTCCAGATGTTTTAAGAACATAAAGAAGTTTATCTCCTTCATCTAAGTTAATTGCAAAAAGACCTGAAGCGCGTCTGCGTCTGAAATCCATTAGTGGAACTCGTTTAATTACTGCGTTTTGAGTTACCATAACCAGTTTCTGATTTTCTTTGAATTCAGAAACAGGAATTATAGCTGTAATTCTTTCACCTTCAGAAAGATTAAGCACATTAACAAGATTTGTACCCTTGGAAGTTCTGCCACTTTCGGGAATTTCATAACATTTCTTGATATAAACCTTTCCCAAATCGGAGAACATAAGAAGAAAATCGTGGCTGTTGGCAATAATTACATCTTCAACCATATCTTCTTCTTTGGTTGTCATACCTTTTATACCCTTGCCACCGCGTTTTTGTGCTTGATATTCTTCGCTGGGTATACGCTTGATATAACCTTGATTTGTTGCTGTGATAACACATCTTACTCTATCTATAAGGTCTTCAATAAGAATATCGTTTTCACTTTCTTCTATCTTTGTTCTTCTCTCATCACCGTATTTTTCTTTAACCAAAAGAAGGTCATCTCTGATTATTCCCTTAAGCTTTGTGTCATCTGACAAAATACTGTTCAGTTCATCAATCTGAGCATAAAGAGAAGTGAGAGTTTCCTCTATCTTCTGGCGTTCCAAGCCGGAAAGACGACCTAAAGTCATTTCAACAATTGCCTGTGCCTGGTCTTCAGTAAGTGAGAAATATTCTCCGTCGCCATCAAATGTGGTTTCGCCTGTAAGACGCACAATTGAATCGTCTCCGTTTTTGCGGAATTTCTCAGCAATAAGATTTTCCTTTGCTTCGGAAACATTCTTACTGCCTCTGATAATTTCTATAATACGGTCAATATGGTCAATTGCAATCTTATAACCTTCATAAATGTGAGCAAGTCTTTCAGCTTTTTTAAGCTCGAACTTTGTTCTTCTTGTTATTACATCAATCTGATGATTAAGATAATGAACCAACACCTCTTTCAAATTGAGTGTTTTTGGCTCACCGTTAACAAGAGCAAGCATATTTATTGCAAAGGTGTCCTCAAGCTGAGTATATTTGTAAAGCATATTGAGTACAACCTGAGCGTTTGCATCGCGCTTGATGTCAACAACTATACGCATTCCGTCTCTGCCACTTTCGTTTCTGATATCGGAAATGCCTTCAATACGCTTAGTTTTAACCAAATCTGCCATATTTTTAAGCAAAAGCTGACGGTTTACCTGATATGGAAGCTCAGTTATTACTATACTTGTCTTATTTTTATTTTCTTCAAAATGAGCTACAGCACGAACCTTAACTCTGCCTTTACCTGTCAGATACGCTTGTTTTATTCCACCTGTTCCGTAAATCGTTCCGTAAGTAGGGAAGTCAGGTCCTTTAATATGACTCATCAAGTCGGCAATAGCACAGTCGGGATTATCCATAAGATATATAACTGCGTCAATAACCTCTCTCATATTGTGAGGAGGTATATTTGTTGCCATACCTACTGCAATACCAATGGAACCGTTAACAAGAAGATTTGGAAACCTTGAAGGAAGATATTCCGGCTCTTTTAACTTATTGTCAAAGTTAGGAACAAAATCAACAACATCTTTTTCAATATCTTCAAGCATGAGATTGGCAATTTTTGCCATTTTTGCTTCTGTATAACGGTATGCAGCAGCGCCATCACCATCTATATTACCAAAGTTACCGTGGCCTTCAACAAGGGGATATCTTAAAGAAAATTTCTGAACAAGTCGCACCAAAGCATCATATACGGATGCATCACCGTGAGGATGGTATCTACCCAAAACATTACCAACGGTTGTTGCAGACTTTCTGAAGGGCTTATCATATGTGAGCTTATCTTCATACATAGAATAAAGTATTCGTCTATGCACAGGTTTCAAGCCGTCCCTTACATCGGGCAAGGCACGACCGATAATTACAGACATAGCATAATCAATATATGCAGTTTTTACTTCGTTTTCAATGCCAAGATCAAGGATAACCTGATCTTCATACATACTGTAATCGTATTCTTCTCTTGCCATTTCAATCCCTCATCACACGTCAAGGTTAGAAACATAACGTGCGTTCTTTTCTATAAATTCACGTCGTGGCTCAACGTTATCACCCATAAGAACAGAGAAAATTTCATCTGCTTCATAGGCATCTTCAATATTGATTCGTTTAAGAATTCGCTTTTGTGGGTCCATAGTTGTATCCCAGAGCTGTTCGGGGTCCATTTCACCAAGACCTTTGTATCTTTCAGCAGTAGAACCCTGTCCAAGCTCAGCTATATACTTATCTCTTTCTTCATCCGAATAAGCATATCTTTCCTGTTTTCCTTTAAAAATCCTATAAAGGGGAGGTACGGCAGAATATATATGTCCGTGTTCAATAAGAGGACGCATATGCCTGAAGAAGAAGGTGAGAAGCAATGTTTTGATATGTGCACCATCAACATCAGCATCAGCCATAATAATTATTTTACCGTAACGCAATTTTGAAATATCAAACTCAGAGCCAATTCCGGTTCCAAGAGCCATTATAATTGGTACAATCTGAACGGAAGAATATATTCTGTCAAGTCGTGCTTTTTCAACATTAAGGATTTTACCTCTGAGAGGAAGTATTGCCTGGAACTTACTGTCTCTGCCGTCTTTTGCACTACCACCTGCAGAGTCTCCTTCCACCATAAACAGCTCTGTAAATTCTGCACGCCTTTCTTGACAGTCAGCGAGTTTGTCGGGCATAGATGAAGATTCAAGAACACCCTTTCTTCTTGTTGATTCCCTTGCTTTCCTTGCCGCTTCTCTTGCAACGCAAGCGGAAACCGCTTTTTCCAATATTGCCTTTGCAATTGAAGGTTTTTCTTCCAAAAATTCAGACAACTTGCTATATACAAGACTATCAACAAGACCTCTTATTTCGCTGTTTCCTAATTTTGTTTTTGTCTGCCCTTCAAACTGAGCATTTTCTAATTTAACACTAACAACTGCGGTAAGACCTTCTCTTACATCTTCGCCAAGCAACTTATCATCATTTTTAAGGATGTTATACTTTTTGCCATATTCATTCATAGCACGAGTTAAAGCGTTTTTGAACCCTGTTTCGTGAGTTCCACCTTCAATTGTGTTTATATTGTTGGCAAATGTAAGTATTGTTTCGTTGTAAGTATCGTTATACTGAAGCGCAACCTCGGCAACTGCCGTTTCTTTAGCACCTGAAAAATAAATTATGTCATTATGAAGCATCTGACAATGTTTCTTTGAGTTTATATACTCAACGAAAGATTTTATGCCGCCTTCATAATAAAATTCGGATTTAAATTCTTCTTCACCGCGCTCATCTATAAGATTTATTCTAATTCCTGCGTTAAGAAACGCCTGTTCTCTCAACCTTTTTTCAATTGTTTCATAGTCGAAAATGAGCTCATCAAAAATTTCACCATCAGGATAAAAACGAACATAAAGTCCGTGTTCCTCAGTTGAACCAACCATATGGAATTCTTTTGAAACTTTTCCTTTTTCAAAAGAAACGCGGTATTCATTTCCATTGTAATAATCAATAACATCCAATTTAGTTGAAAGTGCGTTTACAACTGATGCACCAACACCATGAAGTCCACCGGAGATAGCATATCCGCCACCACCGAATTTTCCCCCTGCATGAAGCACGGTGAAAACAACAACAAGGGTTGGTATTCCCATTTTTTCGTGAATACCTGCAGGTACACCTCTGCCATCGTCTCTTACAGAAACGCTGTTATCTTTATGAAAAATAACAGTTATATTCTTACAGAACCCTGCAAGAGATTCATCAATGGAGTTATCAACAATTTCATAAACCAAATGATGAAGTCCTCTTTGAGATGTAGAGCCAATATACATACCGGGGCGTTTTCTGACTGCTTCAAGACCTTCAAGAACCTGTATCTGGTTTTCTCCGTATTCAACTATTTTCTTTTCTTCGGTTTCGTTAAATTCTTCAATACTGCTTGTGATTTCAACTTTTTCAGTGTTCATTTCGTTTCTTAATTCTTCAGACACTTTAAGCTTCTCCCATTCTTTTAATTTCAGTATCAACGCTGTTGGAAAGCATATATATATTTTCGTTACCTTCTGACTCTGCAAGCACAAAGCTCTTTGGTAAGTCATACAGAAGATTAACGATTTTATATTCTTTTTCCGAACGCTTTAAAAAATTTTTCGTTATTTCGCTTTCCGTGGAGCTGTCCAAATCAAATATTCCTATTATATCTTTCATACGAACAGTTTCATTTTTTCCTAAATGAAGATTACGAAAAGCTCTGTCTTTACCAACAATGTATATTTTATCCTTATTTATATCTCTGTCATTTTTACTATTGGATTCTTGTTTCATATATCAATCATCCTGTTTTGACCATATCACATTTTTTCCCTGTAAACTATTTTACAAAGGTTATCAAGTTTCATTAAAACTTTTCCTAACTACAAATCATTTTCCCAATGTTATCAGGTTTCCATCGAGCTTTTTCATTATTTCAACATCGCATCCAGTTATGATAACCTGTTTTGCAGGCATATTCATAAGCAGCTTCTTTTTTCTTTCGTCATCAAGCTCACTTAACACATCATCAAGAAGAAAAACAGGATATTCCCCCGTAAGTTCCATTGATAGCTCACCTTCGGCAAGTTTTAAACATAAAACTGCTGTGCGTTGCTGACCTTGAGATGCATAATGCCTTGAATTTTTTTCATTTATCATAATTCGGAAATCATCTTTTTGTGGCCCAAAAAGACACATTCCGCGAAATATTTCAGTTTCTTTTTTCTCCTGATAAAGCTGTAAATATCTTTCTGCATATTCTTCTTTTGTATATTCTTCGTTTCCTGCATTTGTAAGATATTCAAGAACAAGATTTTCAGCTCCACCACTTATTTCTTTATGAAAAATACAACTTTTTGTTGAAAGAGCTTTTATATATTTTTGTCGGTTTACAGAAATAATCCCTGCCGCCGTTGCCATTTTTTCGTTGTAAACATCGAGGAGGGCATAATTCACGCCTTTTCTCAACATTGCATTTTTCTGCAAGCAATATCTGTTATACTCGCTCAACGCATTAACATATTTTGGGAACGATTGGCAAATTGCCATATCTATAAACCTGCGGCGAAATTCAGGAGACCCTTTCACAAGGTTTAAATGGTCAGGAGTAAAAATAACTGCTCGGAATTGCCCAACATACTCTGAAATTTTAGAAACAGGCATAGAATTTCTCAGCAAGAGCTTGCTTTTGTTTTTTCTAAAGCATAGCTTTAACCGATTTTCCGTATATCTGTCTTCAAAAAGTATTTCACTTTCGCATCCGCTTTCTCCAAAGCGAATCATTTCGTTTTCTTTAACTCCTCTGAAGCTCTTTGCGGTTGCAAAAACAAATATTCCTTCTAAAATGTTGGTTTTTCCTGTTGCATTTTCGCCTAATATTATATTTGTTCCTTCATCAAATTTACATTTAAAATTTGAAAAGCTTCTGAAATTTACAAGAGATATCTCTTTAACTTTCATTCAAATGTTCACTTTCCGGAGATTTTTATTTTATCTCCGCTTATCCTATTAGTCCCTTTTTATCTTCATTGGTAAAATCAAATGAAAATATCTTTTGTCTCCTTGCTCTTGGCTTCTTATTTGCAACGCTTGATTTTCACCGTTAAGTTCAAGAACAATAATATCTTCTTTACAATTTCTGAGCGCATCAAGTACATATTTGTAATTAAACCAGATTTCAAGGTCATTTCCGTCTTTTTCAATCTCAATGCTGTCATTCACTCTTCCAAATTGGTTGAAACAGAAAATGTTAAGGAGATTTCCCATAAAATTGCATTGAATTGGAGATTTAATTTTTTCATCTGTAAATAATGATACACGCTCAACGCTTTCTATGAATTTCTTTCTATCTATTTTTACATTAACAGCGCTTTCGCTTCTCACTTGCTTTTCGTATGCAAGATAAGGACCTTCCGTGAGTCTGGAAAAGAAAATCATATTATTAACTGAGAAAATAATATGTTTCATAGTTGCTTCACAATGAATCTCGTCATCATCAGACCCAAGAAGTCGTGAAAAATCAAGTAATGCTTTTCCCGGAACTATAAATTCCGCAGATTCTGTCTCAGATGTAATTGCATTGTCCTCTGTCCATTCAGCTATTCTAAAACCATCAAGAGCCGTAACACAAACGGTACTTCCTGTAATTTTAAAACGCATTCCCATGAGAATAAGACGCTTATCTGTCTGAGAAGTTGCAAAATATGTTGAGCTTACAATATTTTTTATTGTTGATGCCTTTATATCAAAGGAAAAATCTCCTGTAAAATCGGGAAGGTTGGGAAACATTTCCGAAGATGAGCCATGCATAACATATTCGCTCATGGAACATTTAATCGTTGCAGAGTATTTATCGTCGCATACAAATGAAACTTCTCCATCAGGTAATGCTTTTATTATATTGTTTATTTTGGCAGCATTGAGAATAACAGAACCATCTGATTCTCCAATAACTTCTCCTGTAATTTGTACACCCTTTTCAAGGTCATAGCCACAAAGGGTAAGCTCGTCTCCTAAAAGAGAGAAAACAATACCTTCAAGCGCGGGAAGTGTTGTCTTATTATTAGCTCCTGTTGCGGCAGCGGAAATCAATTTTGAAAGTTCTTCTTTGTCGGCTCTGAATTTAACACCCATTTTAATTAACTCCCCTGAATTTTTTTTTATAATAAATAAAATAATATATATATTTTTAGTAGCAGTAGTAATAGAGGGCGCGAAAATGTGAAAAAATTCCAAAACCCTTGAATATTGCGGACTTTTACATTTTTTTTATGTTGAAAACATAGTGAAAAAGTTAAAAAAACATGTTAAAAAAAACTTGACTTTTCAACCTCTGAAATTTATCAAAAAAGTTTTTTAAGGAATAAAAAGTTTGAAAAAGGATTTTTTTCTAGAAAAAGATAGAAAAAACAATTTTTTTTAACTTTTAAAAGCTACTTTTTCACTTGTTTTGAAACAAGTTTTGCCCTTTTTAACATAGTTTTTCACACTTTGCGTTTTTGAAGTGAAAAAATATATGTTGAGTTGAATTACAATTTTAAAATGTTTAGACAAATAACAATGTCAAAAATGTAAGCTATAAATATAACTAACTGTTTTCTGCAATTTCCCTTATCTCTGCAATAATCTTGTCAACGGTGCGTGCAAACTCTTTTTCGGAATTCATGGATTTTTCAATCTGTCCGTGAGAATACATAATTGAGGTTCTGTCTTTATTGAAGAGTTTTCCTATACTTTTATAATTCTCTGCAGTAAGAGTTTTAATGACATAAATACAAAGGTGACGGATTGATTTTATCTGGCTTGTACGGCTTTGACCTAAAAGCTCGTCTTTTTTTACGGCGTATCGCTGACAGAAAAAGTCTATAATCATTTCGGGAGTAATATTTTCTTTTTCTTTTGATAAATAATCTCCCGCAACATTTTTAACGAGGTCAAGGTCAATGCTTTTCCCGCTTATAAGACTATGAGCACGAAGCGCTTTTATAACGCCTTCAATTTGTCTTATGTTGTTTCTTACATTTTCAGAAAGGTAAATAAGTGCGTTCTGAGGAATATTAACATTCATAGATTCTGCTTTGTTTCTGAAAATAGCTGCTCTAAGCTCAAGGTTAGGCGGCTGAATATCAGTAATAAGTCCCCATTCAAATCTTGTTTTAAGTCGTTCTTCAAGAAATTCAATTTCACTCGGAGCACGGTCTGATGTGAGAATTATCTGTTTTTTCATTTCAAAAAGACGGTTGAATGTGTGGAAAAATTCTTCCTGAGTTGACCTTTTGCCTGAAATGAAATGAATATCATCTATGAGAAGAATATCAACATTTCTGAATTTTTTTCTGAATTCTTCCATTTTTTCTGCTCGGTTTTTATTAAGAGCAAGGATTAACTGATTTGCAAATTCTTCACCCGATGTATAAACAATATTATGAGATGGATACTTTCTTTTGGATTCATTATACATTGCATGTAGCAAATGAGTTTTGCCAAGTCCTGATGAACCGTGGATGAAAAGGGGATTGTATAAAACAGCAGGCCTGTCTACAACTGCCATACATGCTTTGTATGCAAATTCATTCGAAGAACCAACAATAAAGTTTGAAAATGTGTAATCCTCGTGATGAATATCCTTTTTAGATAAAAATCCCTCATCCTCCTTTTTCTGTTCGGAAAAGTTGTTGTGAAAAGAAGAATCCTGCTGAGGTTCGTTTTTGCTGAGTAAGATGTCCTCTATATGTATAACATCGGGGTTTTCATCAATCATATCAGCAGAAACTATGGATGCTTTGATATTTTTTTTGAGTACAGAACAGAGATGGCGTTCAATGTCTTGTTTATACTTTTCTTCTATGTAGCTTCTTTTATAGTCGCTGTCACAATAGAGAACAACCCTGTCATTCTCATAAGAATATATAGTGAGAGCGTTAAACCAAAGGTCAACAGTCATTGGAACGAATTCCTTTGAAAGAGAAGCAATAAGATCTTCCTTTAACTTATTATGATTTATATTTGACATCAAAAAACTCCTGCTATATGTTAATATTAAAATTAAAAAGGAAAAAACTGCCTATAGTAAGACCATAATAATCCTTATTTTGTATTATAGCACAAAAATTTTAATTTGAAAAGGGTTTTTAGAAAAAAATAATATTAAATTTAGAAAAAAATAATATTAAATTTTTTTAAAACCTATTGACATCAGGCAAATGATGTGGTTTAATAGGAATGCTGTCATTAAAAGCTAATAATATTATACAGGAGGGTAACTATGCTTCAGACATATCAACCTAAAAAAAGACAAAGAAAAAAAGAACATGGCTTTAGAAAGAGAATGGCAACTGCTAACGGCAGAAAGGTTCTCAAGAGAAGAAGAGCAAAGGGCAGAGCAAGACTCACCTACTAATGCAGCAGAAAACATATTTAAAATAGCCGATAATAGTCTGCATTGTGAAATTTTTGGTTTTACATTTTCATTTTAGAAGATTATGTGGATTATTATCGGTGTTAAAGCTGCACATTTATGCAAAGAAAAGGGGGAGAAAATTTTATGGAAATATCAAAAAAAATCCCCACTTTAAAGCAAAGGCATATGTTTGGAAAGGTATATTCAAAAGCTGTTTTTCGTTCATCAAAGGGAGTTGTTGTATATTACCTTAAGAACTATGATAAAAAGAATACCGTTTTAGGGATAAGTGTTTCCAAAAAGCGGGGAAACGCCGTTGTACGTAATAGAACAAGAAGAATAATAAAAGAAGCATACAGAAAATTGTATGGCAAACTTAAAAAAGGATATATCATTGTTATAGTTGCAAGGCAGGCATGCACAACATATAAATCAACGACTGTAGAGAAAGAGTTGTCTTATATATTCAGCAATGCAGGTCTTTTAAATTGAGTTTTATTCTTCAAACTACGAAAATGGGCAAACATTAAAAGCCAAAAAAACAGATTTGGGATAATTTGAACAATACGGAAACAGCAAAAAAATGGAAAAGATATTTGCAGCAGTTTATGGCGGAATAAAGAAAATTTTTATTTTTCCGATAAAGCTATATAAGAAATTTATTTCACCGATTTTGCCTGATAGTTGCAGATACAGTCCTTCTTGTTCAACCTACGCTGTTGAAGCGATAGAAAAACATGGAGTTATACTTGGAGTAATTTTGGCTTTTTACAGGATTTTGCGTTGTAACCCCTTTGGAAAAGGAGGGGAAGACCCTGTTCCTCAAAGATTTTTGGATGCATTCCGAAAGAAAAAGTAATAAAATATCATATGTAGCAAATATGTGAGTGTTTTTTTCGGGAGCAGTATGAGGAAATAGAAATAATTATAGTGTCATTATTGGAGAAATTAAATGGAGCTTTTATATACTTTATTTGGTTATGTGATGAAATTCTGTGGAATGATATCGGGAAATAACTATCTTCTTGCACTTTTCTTTTTCACATTGATAGTACAGATTCTTTTATTCCCCCTTGGTATCAAACAGCAGAAGAACTCAATTAAAACTGCGAGCTTGCGTCCAAAGGAACAGGCAATAAGAAAAAAATATGCCGGTAGAAACGACAAGTCAACTCAGCAAAAAATGAATAAGGAAATTCAGGAGCTTTATCAGCAAGAGGGCTATAATGCCATGTCGGGCTGTTTACCACTTCTTATACAATTTCCTATTATTATGATTCTTTATGCCATAGTAAGACTTCCTTTGAAATACAGCGTAGATGTTCCAAATGAGGTTAAGCAAGAAATTGTAAATCAAAGCACAATAGTTGCAACGAACCAGCTCAGTGTTTTGGAAGTGTACGGTGAAAAGGGCGATGAATACAAAGAAATAGTTAAGTTTATCAACACTTTGGGAAATCCAAAGTTGGGAGATGAAAGTGGCGCTCTTAAATCATTAAAGTATACATCAAAACCATTTATTGAAAAGTATTTAAATGGTGGCTATAAACAGCTTGCAGAAAAAGACTATTTAAAATATTTGAAGATATCAAATGTTTTTGGAAAGTATAACACTGTTTATGTTCCAGGAACTGATACAGCAGAAGTAAAACGCGAACAAATCTCCATTGATACATTAAACAATGCAAATACTCTTGAAATGTACAGTTTCGGCTATGAATCATCTCTTGTCCAAAATTCTGTTGAAAAAGAGCTTGGTTTTAAAGATTTATTGGAAGCAAGAGACATTGATATTGAAAATGATATTCCAAACTTCAAGTTTATTGGCGAAACAACCCTTCTTGATATCCCAAATATCGGAACACTCAGCATACTTCTTTTGATTCCTGTTCTTGTTTTCGTAACCAGTTTTGGTGGAGCAGAAATCTCAAGAAAGTTTGCAGCTCCTGTACCATCAGCAGATGGTCAAAATCCCGGCAACAATTTACTTCTCAGAGTTGGTATGCCTTTGATTTCTGTATGGATCAGCTTTGGATTACCTGCCGCTTTGGGTATGTATTGGATATACAGAAGCATACTTTCAGCAATACAGCAGATTATCTTGTCAAAGATGTATCCGCTTCCTTCTTTTACAAAAGAAGAACTTAAAGCAGCCGAAGAAGAAGTTATGCGTAAGAGAAAAAAGAAAAAGATTATTATGATAGAAGTAGATGAAGACGATACTTCTTATGACAGCTTGATAATCAGTGAAGAAAAAGCAGAAAGAATAAGAAAACGCCATGAAAAGGCAGCAAGTGAAAACACCGATGCAAAATCATCGGGAGCTAAAAGCGAAAAAATATTTGTAGATAGAGCACCAATGAAGAAAGACGATGACAGTGAGGTAAAATAGTGTGATAAGAGAGGTAACAGCAAACGGATCAACCGTTGAAGAAGCTATTGCCAATGGCGCAAAAGAATTAGGCGTTACATCAGACGAGGTGCAATACGAGGTAATAACAGAGCCAAAAAAGGGCTTTTTGGGCTTTGGTGCAGTTGATGCTAAAGTTCGGGTTTATTACGAAATAACGCCTGCAATGAAAGCAAAAGGATTTATCGCGAAAGTGGTTTCCGGAATGGGAATCGGATGCGAGATAGAAGAAGTTGAGAAAACAGAAGACGGTATAGAGTTTGTTCTCAACGGTGAAAGCGAAGAACTTGGTATACTTATTGGACATCATGGTGATGTGCTTGAATCTTTGCAGTATCTTGCAAGTCTTGCGGCTAATAGAGGTACTGAAGATTTTTATAGAATAGGAATAGATGTAAACGATTACCGTAAAAAGAGAGAAGAAACTCTCAGAGCATTGGCAAGAAAGAAAGCTGCAAAGGTTGCAAAATACAGAAGAAGTTTTGTTTTTGAGCCGATGTCACCAAAGGATAGAAGAATTATACATTCTGAGTTACAGGATTTTGAAGGTGTAACAACCCATTCTGTTGGACAGGATGATGAAAGAAAAGTTATTATTTCTTCCACACAGCAGAACAAACCCGCTGACCAGCAGAGAAATAACAGACAGGGCGGAAGAAAAAACTTCAGAAACAATAAAACTTCGAGATAATTCGATATTTTCACTGATAAAAGCATCCAAAATTTGGGTGCTTTTTGATTTTTCCAAAAAAACTATTGACAAAAGAGAAGAAAAGTGATAGTATTCAACTAAGGGAGTAGCCGATGCGTGGGTTTAAGAGCTTATGCATAACAGTGTCAACATCTCTCGGTTTAACCGTGGTGCTGTTTAGTGAATAATCATGATGGCAAGACTTGTTTTGAAACGGCAAATATGCCGTATAATAAGAATACCGTAAAGGTTAATTATTTGAAACAAGTCGAAATAATAGTTTTCCTTCTTGTTTCAAAACAAGGAGGTTTTTTTCATTTTATGTAAAAATACAAACAAACCCCATATACCGCGTAGCGAAAAAAAGTTTTTCGGAATGGATAATTTTTTCTTGAAAGTAAAAAGAAAACTATAAACAAAGTATTACAAATAAACCCAAAACGCCGCGTACCGAATTAAGTTTTTCGGGTTTGGGTACTTTTTTCAAAAAGTACCCAAGAGGGTTTGGGGACTTTTTCCAAAAAGTACCCAAGATAAGGAGGAAAGCATGAAAGAGTATTTAAGAGAAACAAACGATGTTTTAAACGAGCAAAAAACAAGTGTAAATGG
>JAZNIJ010000236.1:0-19000 GCA_045577455.1 Eubacteriales bacterium | reverse complement strand
ACTCCTTGGCTCACAGAACGACATGGCTACGATCCGACTTGATTCACAAATTATATCTCAAGGAGAGACAGAGTTGACAAAACAATTAACGCAAGAAGGTCGGAGGTCTTCCCCAAATATGCTGCGGAGAGACCGGGAGTTATCACGATGGGCGAACACGGTTTGTTTGGTCAGGAGGACTATGTAAATCTCCATAAAGCATCGCAGGAAATATATCATCACAAAGGAATTGTCTGGGAAGAAATCATATCACTCAGGCAAACTGATGCAGAAAGACTTGGATATGATACGCCGGATGCATGGAGAAATCTTCTCAGGTCAAAGCAATTTGAGATTGCATCTTACCACAGAATTCCTGCTGAGAATATGAAATGGTACGCTGCCTTTCACAAAGAGGAAGGCCACTATCATGTACATTTTCTTGTGTATAATAAAGAACCCGGCGGCGAATTTATTTGTGCGAGAGACTATGAACGATACAAAGACTCGCTTACAAAAACTATATTCAAAGATGAGATGAAACAACTCTATGATGAAAGACAGTCTCTCCGAGATAAAATTGTTGAGTCTGTGAAAGAAAAAATGAATGAGTTTAGTGCAGACATTGGTGAAGCTCCCGATGGGTTTGCCGAAGCATTTGTTGACTTGAAATTCGCGCTTAGAGGATACACAGGCAAGAACAATTATCAATTCATTTCCCGTGAGCAAAAAGAAAAAGTTGATGCGGTTGTAAAAATTGTTTGCAAGGATCAAAACCTGCAGGATTTGTATCAACAATGGTGTCAAGTTCAGCTGGCTCTCTTGAAATATTATCGCAAGGATCCTGAAGAATGTTTCGATAGCTTAGAGAACAATCTTAATCTCCAAAGACGCTTGGAAAATATTGTTCTTAGGGCGGCTATCTATGACAACAAAAAGAATGATTTGTATACAGATAAAGAGCAAGGCAGTATGCCCTACGGTGGAATTGTTTTTGCTATCTGTAAAATGTTTGAGCAGTCCATTGACTATGACATCAAGGAAGGGTTCACGAAATCAATTGTGGATTCGAAAGAGAGAACAAAAGAATACAAAAGAGATTCTGCGATGGGTATCCATCATGGTATGTAATTAGGAGGTGAAAATAAGATGAAGAAGAACAAAAAAGTAAAGATGACTTTCAATGTTCCTATCGAGGTTAGAAGACAAATTAAAAATTATGTTGAGGACCTTGGCTACAAAAGTGAGAGTGCATTTTGCGGTGAAGCTATCGAAGAATATCTCTCAAAACTTCAATATGATAGCATAGGTACATACATGAATAACCTGTTGGTTCAGGCGGTAGATTCTACAATTGCATGTCATACCGACAGAGTCGTAGATATGCTTTTCAAATTTGCTGTCAGCATCGAAAAGCAAACAATGATCATGAGCGGTGCCTATACTCAGTACTACATGGAAGACATTGAAGAGATGGCAATCGAAAATGTTAAGAAAAGACATGGAAGATTGTAAAAAACTTCGTGGACTTCTCTGAACTTGTGTGGTATGCTTTGTGTCAACAGGAGGTGAAAAAATATTATAAAGCATACTTAAGTCTTAACACTTATTACTTTAGTAACTGTCTATAAAGTATAATTTGTTTGATGGGTTTTTCTGTAGACCGCGGGAGTGAAATTAGTTTCTCTTTTAAACACTTTGTTTAAATACTGCTGACAGCCAAAACCCACTTTTTCTGCCAGTTTACATATGGGAATATATTGATTACTACAACAACAAAAGAAAATTTCTATGAAACCAAAAGGAATGAGTCCGGCATAATACCGAACTCATTCACAAGCAAGTTAATATTTAATTTTGTCTAAGCTTTGGGCTTCACTTCACATATCGCGTGGTTTTCTTCTGCAAATATCCGCCCCACTAAAAAGCGGAGCGGCATTATTTTTTATTGTTCTATCTGTATTTCTTCGACATATTTTGTCTCAACATTATTTTCATATTGAGCATTTATTTGTTTATCAATCTCTAATAAATCTTCCTCCTGCAGAACATTCTTTTCGTACCAGCCTGTGGCATTTAAAATAACCTGATAATCCGCCATTTTGCCTACCGCATCAAGTAGCCCCTTTTTGATAAATTCTCTTAAATTAAACATTAAACATTACCTCCTAATGAAATTATCGCATTTGTAAATTTTTCTTCAAGCTCCAAGACTGCTGAATTAATATCCCTATTATATTCGCACTCAATTACTATTCCGCTGTTTTCTGCCATAAATGTCATCTCAGATGGGGTTGATATAGTTACTAGAGTATCGTTTTCGGCAAGGCTATACTCCTCTGCCTCAAAATATGCTGCATATTCTGTTGCTGAATTGCCAAAACTTACTTGAATGTCTCCTAAAATTGATTCTTCCTGAGTGGCAATTTCACCTGTTGCCGAGCAAATTCTTACGCCAAGCATTTTAGCATCTTCTATTTCAGGCGCCTTAAATGTTATGGTAGATTTTGCCCCTGCTACAAAGTTTTTGCCGTAGTTTTGATTATCCGAAACAGACACCCAACTGTTATCTTCTTTTAAACCACCTATATAAAATATCCACGGGACTAAGCCTTTGTTTTTTGCAGAAATAGTCATTGTTTTTCCTGCAAACTGAGAAATTGCACCAAGGCTGTAATAAACATTTGCATAACCTACCCCGGCATTTCTTGTGATGACAACATCACGGTCTGTATGTGAAACGCTACAGTTTACTAATTTCTGCGGATTTTTTATGTCTAGAATATTTCCTCCGTATCTTTTGAGAATAATATCTTCACCTTTCCTGCATCTTTCATAGTCCGTTGCTGCGTTACCTTTTTCTAGCTGAATGTCACTCAGCACAAATGTTCTGCCATCGGACACAGAATTATCCTTTGACTGAATTCTTAAAGCAAGCTTACTACTGTTATACCTTTCAGGCACCTTAAAAGTCTGCACAAACTGTGAATTTCCCGCCACAGACTTGGAAAATATTTCGCTGCCTGTAATACCGTTGCTTTTGTCATCAACACCTAAGATATGTACTATCCACAAATCTTCGCTCTCATTTTTAAGAGATAAAGTAAGTGTTTCTCCGATAAAGTCACTGTATTTTCCAACTTCAAAAAATACATTGGAAAAACTTGGGTAAGTATTTGTTCGGGTAATATGCAACTTATTATCCTCTACCTGTGTTTTTGCCGATGTAAGCTTAATTGGAGTATTAATATCTATCAGATTTTTGCTTGTCACCTTTACGTTAACAAAGTGCTCGACAGCCGAAATGTCCCTGATTGTTACAAGATTTCCTGAAGCCTTGCCTTTTAAGGCATCGCCTGTATTTTTTGTTATTTCCCTGAGCCGTTCTTCAAAATTCAGCTTTTTTTCGAGGTCTTCCGAAACTGCGTTCTTATCCGCATCCGTCCAATAATCTATTCCTCTTTGTGGAGTATAGCCTGTATCTCCCTTTTCGCCTATATCCCCTTTTGATGTTTTTCCGCTATCCTTATATACCTTATCCGCTTTGTCATAAACGTACCAATTTCCGTTTTCGCCTATATATGGGCAAGCATTTAACACAAGGATTTCCCACAAGTCATTGGATGGTTCTTCCGGAGCAGTAGCTTGACAATATGCACCCTCTGCAATGTTAAATTCAAGCCAGTTTGTGCTTATTCGCTTTTCTCCGTCAATACCATAGCATCCGACTTTAATTGTTCCTGGCTTATTCATTACTTCGCTTGGTATATAACACTTCCCATTTTCGATTACTTGTTGGTATGCCTCATCCGCCTGCTTAAACACACATATCCAGACAAAATTTTCTTTTTCCGGAATCTCAAAATTACATTTGTATACATTCAAGTTTCCGGTGTTTATATCCATTATTCCTCCGGATATCAGTTTATCATCTTTAATTTTAAAATTTAACTCCATTTTTGTCCTCCTTGATTATAATAATTATTTTTCTTTTTTAAACATTCAATAGGCACCATTCCTTTCTGAAATTTATTACCTGCCTTTATTTAACCCGCCTCATTTTTTGTTCAAAACAAAACCCCACGGAAAAATCCGTAGGGTTTTATAACTACACAATTACAATATATTAAGTCTTTTCATCATATCAAGTCTTTCGTTGACTAAATCTGTTTTCACAATAGTTGACGCAGGGTCTAAAACTTCTTTTATACTCGCCTTTCCTCGTCTTAGCACAATGACATCAAACATTCTGTGACACCATGCGACAGGGTACAAAAGTGTACACTTTTTCAAATATATGTATCGTTTTTCTAAGGTTGACTTTTTAGGGAAAACAATATGTATTACTGTTTTAAAATTATTTCTTTTATATTGGTGCTTCATTTCAAGCACAAGGTATTCAAAATTCTTTCGCTCTATTTCATTAAATCCGAACACGCCTCCGTTTTGCATATCGCATAAAAGTTCCTCAGCCAATATATCGTCCCTTTCAAATTGCGGGAGGTCGCTATTAGAAAAGCCCAGATATTGTACTCCAACAGTTAGCATTGTATCAAAAAGCTTTGCAAAATTAAGTTCATTTAGCATATTGAAAAATGCATTCCAGTCAATTTTGTGCTTATAAAATTTTGAATACATAAGCACATCCACAAGCTGGCGAATACCAACACCCTCAGATAAAAGATGCTTTACATAGTGAAAAAACACAAATCTAAACCCATCATTCACACCGAGTGTTCTTATCTGTCCGCAATCGCTGTCTAATTGACAAAAAACTTCAGTTTTATTAGCATATCTCCCAAAAAATGACTCGGATATGTGTTCATCATACAATTGGAAATGGCATTCCAGCACTCCACCAAGGGGATGCTTACCAACTAAATGATGCGATGTTGGAAATAACGGTTCTAATTCAAATCCTTTTTCCTTAAGTATACAGGATACCTTATCCAGGTCATTTTTATTAATCAAAATGTCAGTATCTCCCGAAATCCGGCAGCTTTTATCCTCGTATAAAGCAGACAGCGACTCTCCCTTTAAAACGCAATAGTCTATGCCACTTTCTACGAATTCGTTCAAAACCTTATGCACAAAGTCAACTCGCTGCTCATTGCGTATAACCGACTGAATGGTAATATACTTAATGTTTTGATACACATCATCTGCGATAATAATTTTATCTGCGTTTTTAAGCTTTTCTATTCCGGCGTAAAACAGAGGGAGTATCCCTTGCTCCACAGCATAACTACAAGCTTTTTTTGAAATAGATACTTTTTTATCAGTGCTTGCCCCAAAAAGTCCACAGCTGTAAACCTTCAGCATCTCTAAAAAATCTCGGTCCAACCTATTTTCTCCTTCCAAGCATATTCAGAACAATATTAATATATTTTTTGATATGCTTACTTCTTAAGTTGAATATGACAAAAACAAGATTACATACTACCACGGTAACTATACCCTTTACAATAAGCCACATGAAGTTATTTGCTTCGATAAAGCTTGCCGCAAAATATGTAACTACAAGACACACCGTCGTCTCGGCAAAGTAAATTGCATAGTCCTTGAAATATCTTCTAAGCTTTGACTTAAAGCCGTATTTATAAAGAACCCAGGGTTCAACCCAAAGGTTAACCAAAAGCGTGCTTATACAAGCACCTGACAGAACGCCTACGATACCATAGAGTTTACCAAGGATAATTGCCACAATCAGGTTTACAGCAGATTCAAAAAGCGGCTTGTATCTGTCATACCAGAAAAGCCCCATAGCATCACGGGTCATTAGCACAGACTGTCGCATTGTGCGGAGATAAAAGTTTAAAACGATAATCAGAACAACCCACATTCCGCATAGGTATTCTTCTCCCAGCCATACTGCAATAAATGGTTCAAACATTACTGCTAGGATAACTGAGCACATTCCCGCAATCCAGAAAGTACCAAAATTTATAGCATTAAACACATCTTCCTTTTTCTGGTTATAAGCTTCAGCACTCAAATTTCCAAAGCTTGCCGTAATACTTTGGAATATCAATCCCATAACGGAATTTAAAGCATTTATTACAAGCATATAGTTGGAATAAAGTCCTACTGCAATCAGGCTGACAAGCTTTGAAATCAAAAGATTTGACGTTCCATTCACTACAACTCCGCCCAACTTATGGCACATCATAGCAAACACATTTTTCTTTATTTCGGCAACAACGCCTTTATCAAGAGGCTTTACATTTTTGTCCTTTAAGTACGGGAAAAGCTTATTCGCTTTAATGGACAAAAGCACATTTTCCAAAATTGTGTTTCCTATCTGAAGTGCCAGATACAGATAGAAATTCTTTGTTAATAAAAGCGCTATAATCTGCGCAATATTCAGAACTACAAAAAGTCCATAGCGGTAAATTGTAGCTATATATCGCTTCTGGTCTGCAATAATCAAAGACCTCTTGTAAATGAAGAAGTATGATGATGCAGAGTTTACCACATACATTATGTATATAACCGAAAGGCTGTCGGGAATATCAGGCATATCGTTGATGAAAAAGCTTAAAAACGGTGTCAGCGACACACCCACCACCAATATGAACATACCGATTGCCGTATATACTCTTTTAAAAAGGCGCATCAATGACTTGATTTTTTCATAGTCATTTTCAGCAAGCGGCTTATAGAGGCTGTATACTATTGCCGTTCCAAACCCTAACTCAGAAAGAGCAAGAATAGACAAAATGTTCGTAAAAAGTCCCGAAAGTCCCAGATATTCTGTTGGGAGCATCATTACAAACACTTTTCTGGAAACAAAGCTAATAAGCATTCCAAGCGCCTGTCCTATTGTAGCGGTTTTCAAATTTCTTAAAGTATTAGCTGTTCTTGACATTATCTTTTTCCACCAATCCGTGATATAATTTAATCAGATTTTCTGCCTCTTTTTTAATGTTATAACCTTTTTGGGTTATGATATCTGTATTATCCTTTCTTTCAGGAATATGAAGCTTCGAAATCTCTTCCGCCCATACCTTAGCCTGTGTGTCAAGGGAAATATACTTGACATCCCCCGTAAGATTTACTTCAAACGGCACTCCGCTTGATGCAACACACGGGAGATTTGAGCCCTGGGCTTCAACCAGAACAATGCCAAGCCCCTCCCATACTGACGGCAACAGGAATATATCCATTGCCTGCATCAACTCATTGACATCAGTACGGCTACCAAGGGCAAGCACCTTATCGGAAAGCCCTTTTTTAGATATTTTCCCCATAACATCATCAAATAGTTCGCCTGTTCCCACCATCATAAGCCTATATGATGGGTCTTTTTTTATAATTTCATCAAATATATCAACTAAAAAGCCAAGGTTTTTCTGCGGTGTAAATCGAGCCACATTTCCGATAACCTTACAATCATCGGGAATTCCAAGCTCATTTCTCACCTTATTTCGCAATGTACTATCAAATATATAATTTTCGACCTCTATGGCGTTATTGATAACTGTGCCGTTCTTTTTTTCACATTTTTTCCCACCGAAAGTCCACAAAAGAGCATCTTTTCCGCAACCCCATATATCTGTTGCAAAAAAGGCAGTAATTGCGCCAAAAATTTTATGTCTTATTCTTTGCTTTTTGCTTTCCTTGAGCTTCGCTTTATGGGTATGGATAATTCTTTTTGGAATTCTGTTTTTCCATGCAAGAAACATTGCAATATATCCCAAAAAATCCTGATGACAATGAACAATGTCATACTTATCCGATTTCATTGCACGGTCTATATCACGAATATTTTTGAAAACTCCCTCACGCATAGGTGTGGCAAAATAAATTTTGCTACACCTATTTGTAAAATTCTTTTCAAATCCCGTAAGCTCACGGGTCAAGGACACAAAATCAAAACGCACATCATTTTCATCAATGTGCTTATAGTAGTTCCAGAGCATCCCCTGAACGCCGCCGGTAGTACCTACCGAAGATAAAACGTGAAGCACCTTTATCATTGCGCATTATCCTCCTCAAGCATATTCTCCTTACCATCCGCTTTACTTTGCTTTGAAAACAACAGCGGCAGTGCAGGAAACAAAAATAACACAACCAAGCTTTCATATGGAGAACGGAAACCAATATTTACACACAGAAAAAGGATATATGTCAATATTGTGGGAAGAACCACTCTTTCCATTCCTATTTCTTTGAATTTCATGCAAAGCATTTTATAAAAGTTCTTTAAGAATACAATATAAAAGGCTAGAGCTAATATACCATATCTTGCTAAATCGTCAAAAATTTGAGAATGCATTCCTATGCCTGAGCTACCCGGTATATATGAGTAATCCGGTCCCACACCGTAAATGTTTTTAAAAAATGTCTCAAGTGACATTAAATAAAGAAGTGGTCTATTACTTGCATCTCCTGTACCCACACCTGTTATAAACATATCACGAAGACCGTAGAAACGCTCTGCTATATAATCGTTTCCAATGCTATTTGCAATTGAAGTAAATAAATTTACCCAATTAACTTGCATAAGTAAAATAACAAAAATTCCTACAATTACTATCTTCATAGCTGTACTTACAGTACTTTTACTGCCTGACAACAGTAAAACGCTCATTGCAATACATATTACATATACAATCAAAGAAAGTGTGAAGGATGCTGATAAAATAAAGTAAAATTCCAGCACTAAAATTCCCAAACCCAAAATCCTATGAAACATCTTTTTTGCTTTAAAAATGAACAAATCCATCAGAAACGGAATGAACAGAACACTCATCTGTACCACATAAATATCTCCGATATTTTTCATCATTTCGTCTCGCCTTAATTCTTCCTCAACCGATGCATCGGTAAGAGTTCTGGCAATTGACGGATTTGCGACAAGTTGGAACAATGTTGTTGCATAGGTAATCACAAACAAAATTATCAAATATTTTGCCATTCTTTTCTGTGATTCGGGATACTTTTCCGTCAGCATAAAGAATATAAATGTTCCCCAGAAGGTGAAACTTACTCTTATATGGGCTCTCGCATGGGATATGTCAAGGTAATAGTAGATCAAGAACACAAGCATATAAGCGATAATAGGAAACGCAGTTTTCGCTGTCATAGGCTTCATATCAAATTTTGCGCTCTTCAAAAAAGCCAACCCAATTGCCATAAGGTAGAAGGCAAAAAATATCATATTCCACGTTCCGCCCCAAAAAAAGCCTCTTGCCACCGGCAGAAAATACCATATTGAATAAATTGCAAAGCATATTTCAAAAAGACATATATGCTTGTCCGTTTTATTTTCTATCATTACATATACCCCACCAAAAATTATAAACTATTTTTAAACTCTGTAAAGAATTCATTTCTTCTTTTATTCAGCACTTCTTTTTCGTATTCTTTGCTTGTGTTAAAATTCTTTATTGCCTGCTCTTTTAATGTTTCCTTATCAAAAGACATCAAAATATCACAGATTTCTTTAATGTTTTTATTAGTGTTACTGAAAATGAACTTATCGTCAATAAGCTCTGGGATTCCTCCTGTTCTTGCACCAAAGGCAGGAAGTGCACGGCTCATTGCCTCAATTAGTGCACGAGGGAGTCCCTCCTGACGGCTTGGCTGAACATAAAGGTCAATAGAGTCAAGCCACTCAAACACCTGGTCGTGAGGAAGTCCACCCTTTAAGGTGACTAAATCCGCTACATCATTTTCTTCAATCTGCTTCTTTAAATAGGTTTGGTCACCGTTTCCCACAACTTCATATTTAAAATTGGTGATACCTTTTTTCTTCAGTTCGCCAAGAGCCTTTATTATGTACTGCTGTCCTTTATATTTTACATCAATTGCAGCAGTAGTTCCTAATGTGAGTTTTTTGTCATTATTATCTATATGAGAGAGTCTTTTTTCTAAAACAGAATCATCCAGACTATTTAATGCCACATCTGATAATGCTATACCTTTTCCCTTGGTGGGATATCTCTTTTGTAAAAATTCATTGGTAACATATACTACATAAGGAGTATCTAATACTACTTCCTTCATTTTAAGTGTCATATATGGTGCCATAATCTTACCCTTGATACTATGATTCCAATACGCATCCCATGCACATCCAATTACTTCTGCATAATATGTTTTTCTTTCTTTTTTTGCTATATTGGCTGCAACATAAGCCACAATGGATGGTACTCTTATCACAACCAAGTCGCTTTCTTTAATCTTTTCCTCAAGTTGCTTATGAACATTGAATTTATAAATATCTGTAAGTTTTGATAAAGGAATGATATCCTTGATCATACTTGTACAGTCTATAAGGTTTTCATTTTCTTGTTCTACTTCTACCACTCTCGTACATAAAGTTATATCACCAAAAAAATCATAGTATCTTTTTAGATTAGAATAAAACGGACCTGATAAATATAATTTATCACCAATCTTGGTAACTCTTACACTAGTTGCAATCGTAATTTTCATGTATATCACTCCTCTATTTTTTTTACTACATTCTCACGTTTTTGAAAAAATACTTGCTTACTCTCAATATTTCCTTTCACTATACATCCTGCTCCAACGACACTTTTATCACCAATATGGCTTCCCCTTAATATTACAGTATTTATAGATATCCATGATTTCTCTCCTATTGTGATAGGGGACGTTTTATACTTTCTTTTCTCTATTCCATTTTCATTAAAACTATGATCATGATCATAAATATTTACATTTGGTGCAAGTATTGTTTCTTTTCCAATAGAAATATTATTATGGCAAATTATTCGATTCATATCTCCAATTCCAACATCACTCCCAATGTTGATTTTCCCGCCGTTTAGTGCTGAAATAAGTGTATACTTACCTATAGAAACATCATCTCCAATAATAACTTTTGAGCCTTTTTTCACTCTAATTTCTGTGCCCCTCATAATTCTGACGAACTTACCGCAGTGGCAATCTCTTCTAAATATATTAAAATATAGTTTCAGTTTAACTCCTCGCAAATATGCCATACCATATTTTAAAACTCTCATTGTTCTCACTCCTTTTCAGGCAATACAAACTTTTCGCCCAATTCAAAGTCAAATGAATCAGGTGTGTACTGAACATATCCGCTCCACGGAAAGAATGTCAGCTCACCAAAATAGATTTTTCCCTCAATACAGTAAAGGTCAACTCTGACTGCAGGGAAATCCTTTGAAAGCTTTTCTGCAATTTCAAGCATTTCGTCAAGTTTTTCAGGCTTTTCAATTTCCCTGTCACAGCACTTACAGTCACTTTCAATATGAAGGTCGTTCCAATTTGTGTCGTAAATATTTCTCTTGTGGTTAACAAATCTGTCCACATCATATACAACGTATTCTGGCTTTCCGCCAAAGCAAAGGAACTTATAGTCACTTATTGAACCATCACTGCTTTTTGGATCTTCCAGAAGCTGCTCCACGATAATCTTGGCATCTCCCGCTTTATAAACCCATTCCCGACCTGCTGATGTACTTGACTGATTAAAGAAGTTGCCAAACTGCTCTTTCAACTTTACATAATCAATAGTGCTTTTATCTTTACAGATAAAGTTTGTTCCGCTTCCGTTGGTTGTTTTCATAACAAACTTATCCGGCAATTTTGAAAAATCAATTTCATCAAAGGAATCATATACACCGTATAGTGTATTTAAAATATCTTCCATTCCCTTTGATTTTATGTACTCTCTTACGCCGTACTTATCTACACACTGACACATTACAGGGTCTCTGTAATAAAGCTTGTACCACTGAATTTTTTCGGTATATCTCTTAGGATTTTTAAGGTTAAGCTTACGCTTATGCTTGATATAATACTGAAGCTCCAACATCGGCTTGTCCGGAATAAATCCCAACATTTTTATTATCTTAAATCTTATTTTTCTGCTTGGTATAAGCTTTTTATAAAAATTCATATCTTCCTCACCTTATATCTCTATCATCTTCAGCATCTTTTCGTTTATGATGCCAACTTCAAACTTTTCTGTGCAAATTCTGTGGCTTTGTCTTCCCATTTCCTGTGCCATTTCAGGATTATCGATTAAGTCAAGCATTTTTTCAGCAAGCGTTTTTCCGTCTTTAATTGGCACTAAGTATCCGTTAACTCCGTTATCAACAGCTTCTCGGGTTCCCACCCAGTCAGTTGTTAAAATCGGTTTTCCACAAGCCATAGCCTCTAAAATTGTACGCGGAATACCCTCGCGATAGTATGTAGGCAGTACGAATGAATAGCATCCGGCAAGAATAGGCGCAACATCCTTAACCTCGCCAGGGATTTCGATAATCCCCTTATCGGTATATGGTTTTAACTCTTCAGGGCCCACAGCACCAATTGAGCTGTCATATCCGCCAAGGATTACAAACCTTGCATCAGGATGTTTTTCCTTTACGATTTCTGCCGCTTCGCAGAATTCAAACACACCCTTTTCCTTTATAATTCTTGAAATCATAAGGAATGTTTTTTCTTCGGGAAGCTCTGAGAAAGTAAATCTTTCCATATTTACACCCGAGCCGTCAATCTTTTCGCATTTTGCCTTCGGCAGGTACTTAAGCTTTACAAAAAGCTCCATATCGTCCCAGTTCTGGAATATAACTTTTTTACAGTAGCGGAACGCAATTTTGTAAAGTGTTCCTGTTATAAGTCTTAGTATTTTTGACTTTATGCCGTCTGTTCCGTAAACTCTGCCAAGTCCCGTCATCATAGGATAAATTTCTTTTACGCTGCAAAGTCCCCCCGCTATCGAGCCGTAGATTACAGGCTTTATTGTATATGAGAAAATCTTGTCGGGGTTTTCCTTTTTGATTACATCGCACAGCATCTTGCAATACTTAAGGTCGCCTATAATACCCACATTATCCTTGACAAAAGGTACTTCAACAAAGGATGCTCCAAGCGTTTCAATATCTTCCAAAAAATCTGTATTCGGTCCTGTCACAACAACTTCATAGCCTTTTTTGATAAAAGCCTTTATAAGATCGCCTCTGAAGTTAAAAACCGTTTTGTTTTTAGGTGAAATTACCATTATTTTCATTTGCTGACCCACTCCTTCAAATTTTTATATATTACATCAAACATTCTTTTAGGGTTGTTCTCCCCTACAAATGAATTATGAGGAGTTATAACTACATTTGGTATGTCCCACAGTTTGCTGTGGCCGTCAAGAGGCTCTTCTGAGAACACATCAAGCGCTGCACCCATAATTTCTCCGCCCAAAAGTGCATCCTCAAGATGCTTTTGGTTTATAACCGCTCCTCTTGATACATTTACCAATATTGAAGTATTCTTCATTTGGCTAAAGCTTGCTTTGTCAAACAATCCGCAGGTTTCCTCTGTCAGCGGAAGCGTTACAACCACAATATCGCTTTCTGCCAGAACAGAAGAAAGTTCGTCTATATGGCGGTACACATCCACATTTTCATCCGAAACCTCGAATATATCAACTGCAGTAATTTTTACCCCAAAGCCTTTTAAAAGCCTTGCAATAGTTCTGCCGATATTTCCGCAGCCTACGATAGCAATATTTTTCCCAAAAAGCTCAAGGATGTTCCTCTCCTTTTCCCAGTTGTGAGCCTTTTGGTTTTCATAAAACTGTCTGCTTTTTTTGTAGATTTCAAGAATTTTAAGGACTGTATGCTCCGCAATAGGAATATTGTAAACGCCTTGAGCATTATGAATTTCAATACCTCGCTCTTTTACATATTCCATAGGTACTCTGTCATACCCCGCACTTGTAAGCTGGATATATTTCAAGTTCTGAAAATTTTCAATGGGGTTATGTAAAAACAATCCGTTACAGATTACTGCATCAAATTCATGGCAATTTTCTGTAATATCTTTTTCCTGTTGCTGGAATATCACATTAAAGCCAAGGTCTTTTATTAACTTTTTCTGTTCATCGGTGTATCCGAATGCACCCGTCAATAAAATTTTCATTTTTATCCTCTTTTAAATCTTAATCAGCTTGTTAACAAATTTAACAGCTACTCTGAGAAGTGACGCCGTCGTTAAAATTGCACCTGTAAGCACTATCCAGTTTACAGGGAATGGCGCTATGTTGGCAAGAAGTGGTATTATGGCATACTGCACAACGTATATCTCAAGGGTTATTTCCGCAATATATGTAACTATCCTTTTTAACCACTGTGGCATCTTTTCCAAAACTGAATCAATTCCGCTGAAGCACTTTAAAGTAAAATACAAAAGTGCCAGCAAAATAAACTGATTTACTATCTGAAGCTGGCTTAAGCTCCCCACCTTTGAGAATATAAGCTTTGATGCAAAATAAAGCACAAGGCTTAATGCGCAAAGTATCCAGTCAGTAACCTTTATTTTGTTTTGGAACCTTTCCAGATTTGTTTTAAAATATGCTCCCAAAAGCATTGCTTCAAAGAACAGGAATCTTATCATTGGCTCTCTTACCTTGTCTATATGGTAATAGCTCTTGTCATACATAAGCATATAAACGCCAAGATATATAAATAATATGCCAAGCATAACATATGGTAGATTCTTTCGCAGGTTTTCCGTTTTAGCCACAAAGAAAAACGGAATATACAACAAGATAATTGAAGTCACAAAATGATATCGTGTTGGGTATATAAACAGGTTAAACCAGTACCCCCCCGATTGAATTTGGTACTTCATAAAGCCCCAACAGGAGGTACACAGCCGTTATTATTACCGGTGCCACATAACACCTTACAACCCTTTTTAAATACCATTTAGGACCGTCTCTGAATGTCCCCTTTTTAAACAGGCAAAAGCCGGAAACTGCAAAAAAAATCACATCTCCGAAAAGTCCGCCGTTTGCAATAATGTCGATTGGATAAACTCCCGTATAATGAGAGTTTGTTATAATCATAGCTGCAATAGCACGAAGAAATGTTATGAAAAATACCATGGTTTATACCTCCGTCTTTTCTGCTTCCTCGGTCTTTTTCACTGTTGCTGTTTCGTTTTCATTATCCGCATTTGTGATTACCTTATAAATAGTCAAGAACAGAATTTTTATATCAAGCCAAAATGACAAGTTATTTGCGTACCACACGCCCATATCAATTCTGTCTTCCCACAAAACGCATTTTCTTCCGTGTACCTGTGCCCAGCCAGTAACGCCCGGTCTCAGATTAAACATAACTTTCTGATCTTCTGTATATTCTTCAATTGGCATAGGATGATATGTAAGTGGCGGTCTGAATCCGATAATGGACATATCGCCTTTAATGATGTTTACAAGCTGAGGAAGCTCGTCAATACTTGTTGCACGGATGATTTTTCCCACCTTTGTAACTCTCGGGTCATCCTTAAAGGAATACTGTCCGCTTCCCTTTTTTTCTGCGCCAACGCACATCGAACGAAACTTATAGATTTCAAATTCTTTTCCCAAAAGTCCAAGTCTTTTCTGTTTGAAAATTACAGGTCCTTCCGATTCAAGCTTTACTGAGATTGCTGTTATAATCAAAATAGGTGAAAGGATGATAAGCGCAAAAAGACTTATCACAATGTCTAAAAAACGTTTGAAAAATTTTCTGTACATCACTTTATACCCCCGATATTTTATCAACAATTTCTTTAATAATCTGTCTGTTTTCCAGTAACTCTTCTTCGGTGAGTTCTGGAAGTCCCGCCTCGTATTCTCTTATGGCGGAAACTCCCTCATCAAAAATCTTTTTTATATCCTCAAGGTTATCGTAATTATCGCAGTTGCAAAAGCTTCTGGATAAAATTGCGCACTCAGAACCCATACGATAATGCTCTTTTATGATATAGTCAGCAGGCAAAGCCCCTGTACCAAGCGCCGCAATACCGCCAAAGCCATAAGGAATGCCTTTTTTATTAATTGCTGCACACAGCCTTTCCACAGTTCCATCCACTAAAAGCCGGAACATAAACGGAATACCATATCCAAGGCTTAAGTCGTTAAGACCAATATGCACCGCATCTATCCCGTCAACGCTCAGGATTTCATCTATATTTTCAGCCGCCTCGGGAGTTTCAATTAGAAGCATAGTCTTTGCCCGTCCGCCTACTGCTTTTACAAACCGCTCCACTTCTTTTTGGCTTTTAAAAAACGGTAGCATTATTATATCTGCCCCGCTTTTAATTACATCGTTTATTTCGTCCTCGCTGGAGCAATATTCGTTTGTGGCATTGTGAATGGGATTGCACCGCACCAAAAGCTCTGCCGATTTGATATGCTCTCGCAAACTCTGCACATCTTCCACAGTATGATGGCTCTGAACAGTATCCATTCCACCTTGACGAATACCCTTTCCAATGTATTCCATGTCCACAAAAATT
Source organism: Eubacteriales bacterium (assembly GCA_045577455.1). GTDB lineage: Bacteria > Bacillota > Clostridia > Oscillospirales > CAG-382 > SIG653. The sequence goes on along the minus strand of JAZNIJ010000236.1, from coordinate 2,737 downwards.
CTGTCTACTCCCGCCTTTTCTGCAATCACTGCAACATCAGGACGGTTAGTTATGTACATTAGTTTTAACGACATTTTTTTATCTCCTAACGCATTTGTTATTTAACATTGCTCATTCTAACATCACTTGGTAAAGTGTTAAGCAACACCGTCGCCTTTCATCGCATCCACTTTATCCCGATATCTTCTAAACGTTTGATTTGCTCTTTCGACAGTTTTTTTCCTGTGCGTTTTCCCAAATATCTTTGCTTTTGTTCATTCAGCCACTTATTCAGCCAAACTCCATCAACCACATATTTTGACGGAACACGCAAATCTCCGTTACTTCTGAAATAATCTTCAGCAAGTTTGAACTTTGTCTCCCACGGGTCTTCCTTTTCCCAGAACATACCTATTTCGTCAAGCAGTTTTTTTCGCTCGGGTTTAATTTTTTTCTTTGCTTCTCGTTGGTTTTCTATCCAATCACCAAGTTTAAATCCATCTGCCGTAATATAGGATGTGGGAACATTTAAGTTGTCATATTTCTCAAAGTACTTTTTCGCCTCTCGGTATCCAGCCATCCACATCCGCTCATATTTACCTGTCCACATCATACCAATGTCATCAAGCTTTTTAATTTGTTCATCGGTCAGATTGAAATATTTTGCATCTGTAGCCCTTAATCTTCGTATTTTTGTTATCCATGCACCAACTCTTACGCCGTTTTTACTCACATAGTCATTAGGCGGGTCAAGGTGCCCGTTTTCCATAAAAAACTCAAGTGCCGCCAAATAATTTCGTTCCCAGATTACATCAGGCACACTCCAAATCATTCCTATTTCGTCAAGCTTTTTTATTCGCTCTTCTGTTACGTAAGAATTTTTTATACCGCTTTTTCTGTATGAACGGATTTGGCATATTTTCTTTCCCAAAGCGTATCCTCTTGGGGTAATATAATTTAGACTTACATCCAGATTGTTATTTTCCTGATAATAATTTCTTGCTTCTTCATAAAGCCTGCTCCAGGAAACATCCTTAAGGCTGTCCCAACGCATACCGATTTTATTAAGTCTATTTATCTGTTCTTCTGAAAGTCTTCCAAACTGTTCTCCCGAATACACCTTACGTTGTGTAATAATCCAATTTCCAAGGGAGTACCCGTCATCGGTTTTGTATCTTTTGGGGACTTCAAGATTTCCGTTTTCTTCAAAATACCTCTTTGCATACGAAAACATCAGTTCCCAAGATATGCTGAGTGTGTCTTCTAACTGCTCAAAAATTTCCCTGCAATTTCTCACCTTGTCAACGATCTTAAATCTTTCGTTTACAATTTTCTCACCCTCGCCCAAATCACGATAATATGTCATAGCCACCTGCATTTCTTCCTGAATAGTTGAAATACTATATAGGTTTTCAAAGTTATTTACAATGTCAAAAATAATAGGTTCTTTCTGCTTGGATGCAGACAATGCCCGTCCTACCTGTTGTTTATATACAATCGGGGAAACTGTCGGTCTTAAAAGTATTACTCCCGAAACACCCTCTACATGAACCCCTTCATTAAGCATATCGATACAATACAATAGCTTCAGGTGATTGCTTTCGTCCTCTTTGAAATTGACAAAAGCTTCGCTTGTTTCTGGGTCATCCGAATATGCTGTGTAAACGTGAGGTTTTTTGTCTATTTCAGAAAACCACACTTTAGTAAACTCCAGCATCTCCTGCATATGCTCATATCCCGAGCAAAACACAATGTATTTTCCGGTTTTATCCTTCATATGCTTTTTGAACATCTCATCAATGCCGTCAGCCATTTGAAGCGCTCTTCTCAACTCATCAATATACTCTTGAGCCTTACCTCTTACCGATACATATTTTTTTGACTTTATCCTTTTCTCATATTCTTCTAATTCCTTTTGATATGAGTACATCGAAACTATATATGTGGGAGGATTTAGTATTCCTCTAACTATTGCTTCCCCCAGCGTCATTTTGGAAGCGATATTACCCGAAAAAAGTTCATCTGCCATATCACGCTGATTGTCAAGATATCGTATAGCAGTTGCGGACATACCTAAAAGAGGAACATCTTCATACTTGTTAAAAAGCTTTTGAACACCCTGTCCCCACATTTCCGCTCCGCACCTGTGAAATTCATCCAGGATTATATAGTCAGGACATATTTCAGAAAGCGCTAGATCATCCATATTCATTAATTTCGCATAAGTAAAAAACTTTATATTTTGTGGTTCAAAACCTGCAGTTGCCTGCTTTAAATTCTCCATCTGGGTCTTAAAAATGTAGTCAGAGGGAGATAGCCAGCACACCGTTTTGTCAGGATTTTCCTCGCAAAGCTTAAAGCCTATAAATGACTTTCCTGTTCCTGTCGGGTGAATAATTGCAGCCTTTCCCGCATTACCAAGCATCAAAACAGCAGCATTATATGCTGCCTGGTTATGCTCATATAATTCGATTCCCACAAAATCACCTCTGCATGCAAAACAAAAAAAGACCACACAACATAATTGACATTATGTTGTGTGGTTTAATAAACATAGGTATTTAAAGGATTTCCGCGCATAGCAAAAAAGACCAATGCTTCACATTGGCCTTGATAAGTAATTATGTATTTGTTGGCAATTACAACCGCATATTATGCTCTTGACTTTTTTAGGGATTTAAGATATAATTTAAAGGTAAAACAACATAATGTCAATTATGTTGTTAACACCTCAATAACCCCAGATGTTGCATTTGAT
>JAZNIJ010000235.1:0-3736 GCA_045577455.1 Eubacteriales bacterium | reverse complement strand
AGGCAAAAAAAGACAGCCGCACGTGAGCGGCTGCCTGAGATAGTAATGCGGTGTCAAACTTCGATGCCCCTTTTAGGGGTTAAGCCTGTAATAGCCCCTTCTAGGGGCAGTGCATACCATTAGTTTACTAGTGGTTATGATTGATAAAAAACGCAAAAAAATAATAGACAAATGAAAACGGGTGTTATATAATGGGTTTAATTATATTAAGGTTGCAGAGGGAAGACGAGGATTTTGCGGAAATAGATGAGGAATACTCTTTGCAATAGAAAACAACTATAAAAGGTGGCAGGAAAATGGAAAACATGTTTAGCATAAAGGATATAAAAAACAAGGTGTCTTCCAACGATTTGGTATATGATAATATATCCACCCACTGGGGAAACGGAATGTTTGTGGGAGGCGGAAGCATAGGTGCGATTTCGTATTCAAGAAACAATCTGGAATGGATTATAAACAAAAATGATGTTTTTGATTCAAGAGCCAGCGAGACAGAACAAAAAACTCATCGTGAAGTTAAGGAGCATATAAATAAACATAACGAAAAAGATTTCAAGTTTATGAGTCAATTCGAAAAAGTAACCAAACGCGTAGACCTTTACTCAATTACTCCTGTTATTTTAAGATTTAACTTTGGCTCGGGTGATTTGGGTTGGGGTGCCCCTGCTCTTCCCAAGGTTTCCCAACGGTTGTCCCTTTATGAGGGTAAATTATACAGCGAGGCAGATGCGGCATTTATTCATGGAAGATTTGAGGTATTTTCGCCCCATAATAAGAATTTGTTTGTTATGAGAGTTGAGGGATGCTCTACCCTTGACTGGGGACACCTTATTGAACTATACAGACCATTTCACGAAGAAATGGAACTCCCTGAATGGAAATATGAAAATGATGTAATTAGTTTTACCCAAAAGCTTCCCGGAGGCGGCAGCTATGCAGTGGCAGTATACATAAAGAACAGAGAGTTTGATGCAGGCAGAGTTAAATATGATATGCCTCCTGATTTTGTATACGAAAATCAAACCTCTTACATTAAAGTAAATAAAATGTCAAAATTTAATGCAAAAATATCCCAGGGTGGCGACGCCGATATTTTTGTTTCGGTGTGCTCGTCCTATGAGTTTGACGAGCCGCACAGAGCGGCAGTAGATGAGGTTTTGAATGCTGCAAAAGTTGGATATGAAGAGATTGAGTCAAACCACAGAAAATGGTGGGCAGATTTCTGGCAGAAGTGCGCAGTTGATTTTGGTAAGTATAAAGAGATTGAAAAGAGCTGGTATATGTCTGTATATATATTGGGAAGCTCTTATGGCACTGCACCGATGCCACCGCTAACAGGATTGTTCTATGGTCCTTTAAACGAAACAACCCCCGGTGTTACAAGCAGTAATTATAATTCAGACCAGAACACACAAATTCCTGTAATGCCCCTGCATCTTACAAACCATATTGATTTAATGGAGTCCTTTGTTAAAACCTTTGATAATTCATATAACCAATTGAGAGAACAAACAAAATTTCTGTTTGGGGATACAGGGGGAGAGGGGATATATATACCTCTTGCTACAAATCAGAACGGAAAAGAATTGGTTTCACCAACATACAGATATACTCTTTGCGGAAGTGCGTATACAGGTCTCATGATTTGTTGGATGTGGAAGTACGGCCGTGACCTTGAAATGATGAGGGATAAGGCGTATTTTATCCTCTGTGAGCTAATAAGGTTCTATACAAGCAATCTTATGGAGCTTGGGGAGGATGGACTTTATCATCTTGATATAAGCATTCCACCTGAAATATTTACATTTACAAAAGACGATTGTGCAACACTCTCGATGCTAAAGGTTTGTCTTAAAACAGCTGTCGAGGTTGGAAGGCTTCTTGAAGAGGACAATGATGAATTAAATTATTGGGAAGAAATGCTCGGCAAGCTCCCCGAACCTGCACAAAGGCCTGATGGAGCATGGTGGGGCGGCCCTGATATTCCGTATGACCATTTCTTCTTTGGCGGTCATTTGTTCTATCCGTTCTTCCCTTCAGAAACATATATATCAGATGAGGATAAGGAAAAAGCAAAAAAGACACTTGATTTTGTTGATGATTATGCTTATGAGCGGGCGTTTATGGACCATGAGGGATGCTTCCATCCTCTCCACGGTTGGAGCTGGTTCTATACAACCGTTACAAGACAAAGATTAGGTATGGCAGAGCGGGTAAGAGCTGATTTGAAAGCTTTTATGGATAATTTTTCAAAATCAAACGGCTTCTTTACTCATAACTCAATTCTTGTTATGGAATCGAGTGAGGCAGAAAAGAATTGCGTTGTGCAAAAGGAATTAAGAAAAGACTATAAAACAAATATAGACCAGCCGTTTTGGCAGACCTCGGGCAGATGCGCAACCTCAAACGAGTTTGCGAAAGAACTTGCGGCCCCTGTTATGGAGGGGAATGCTTCGTTTTTGTTCTGTGCAACAGAAATGCTTATCCAGAGCTATGAGGGAATAATAAAGCTATTCCCAAGTGTAGAAAAAGATTTTACAGGAGGATTCAAAGGACTTCTTGCAAACGGCGGATTTGAGGTTTCTGCAAGAATGGCAGAAGGCAAGGTTGTTTATGTAAAGGTTAAGTCCCTTGCAGGGGGATTGATGAGATTATATAATCCTGCCGAATCAGGAGACAAAATACTCTCTTTTGAAATGGCAAAGGGAGAAGAAAAAGAACTTATTTTTTAAAGTTAAAACAGAAGAGCTATGATGGTATAAATTGTCTGATAAGGACAAAAATACTCCATATCATATCTCTTTTTAATACCCATTGAATAGGGGGGTGCATATTCTTTGGATAATATCAGTATTTGCAGATAAACTATTTTACAATTTATGAACTATATTCTATTGTAATAAAGATAAAAAGGATTTATAATGAAAATTAGATATACTTGGCTATTTGCAATAATATATTTCAATTTTTATTATAAAATTTTATTTAAAATATATATACGGGAGCAGGGAAGGATTGACACGGAATGAACAAAGAGAGCTATGTAAAAACTGCGGTTAACAAGACAAAAGTTTTTGACCGAAATGAATATATGATAGAACCGCAACCAATTAAATATGATAAAAAGGTATGTGTTCTTAAGAAAGCAGACGGAATTGGTATTCCAACAGAAAAAAAGATAGATACCAAAGAGGAGCTGTTTTCAAGAGTTGAAAAATTAAAGGAAGCATACAAGCCTTTCCTTCGAAACCTTGCTCCCGGGATACCCTCGTATAAAAAGACCATAGAAATAACAGAATTTGTATTAGATGGTAAGGAAAAGATAAAGCTTCCTTACTATGGTGCGCCCTTGGGAAATGCAACCCAGGTTTATGAAACAAAATTTGAACTTGAGGAAATCAGTGATAAAGCGGTATATATATGTTTCAAAGGTGCAGATTATATTGCAGAGGTTTTTGTAAATGATATTTTCGTGGGTATGCATGAGGGATTTTTCTCAGCATTTGAGTTTGAGATTACAAAAGCCGCAAAAATAGGCAAAAACTCGTTAAAGGTTATATTGAAAAACGATTTTATATATGTGGGTAATGGACCCGAGGGTAAAAAGTCTAAAGTTAGATTTGAAGGAGATAAGCTCTATTCGGCACATGGACTCGGTTATGATGACCCCGAGGTTGGTTGGCATCACAGCCCTCCGGGAATGGGGATATATGACAAGGTAAAGGTTGAGGTCAGA
>JAZNIJ010000234.1:0-28804 GCA_045577455.1 Eubacteriales bacterium | reverse complement strand
AAAAATACCATATCCCTTTTCCGGATTTTTAACAAGGACATGAGTAACTGCCCCTATGAGCTTACCGTTTTGAACTATGGGTGAGCCAGACATTCCCTGAACAATTCCCCCTGTTTTGCTTAACAGTTCCTTATCTGTTATCTTTAACATAAAGTTTTTTGTTTCGCTTGATTTATCAAGTATTTTAACAATCTCTGCCTCATACTTTTTTGGCTGTGAACCCGAAATAGTTGTATAAATATATACCTTTCCTTCGTTTACAGAATCTTTATTCCCTATTTTGATTGTTTCGTATTGGGTATCAATATTCTCCACCTTTCCAAAAACCCCAACATTAGTGTTAGAATTCAATTCCCCAATTGATTCTTTTTCAAAAATGCCTTTCAATTCTCCCGGATTATCTGTTTCTCCTTTTACAGCACCACTTATATTAACTTTAACAACCTTGCCACGCTCAAAAGGCATTAAAAGCCCTGTATCAACATCGCAAACTCCGTGTCCAAGACCGCCAAACATTCCGCTTTTCTTGTCTATGAACGTTATAGTTCCAATACCTGCGGTTGAATCTCTTACCCACAAGCCGACCTTATAGGAATTATCTTTGATTGAAACAACAGGTGTAAGTTCTGTTTCAAGCTCTGCTTCATCTCTTATGAACCGTATAGTTATTTTTTCACCTTTTTGTTTTGAAATTTTTTCTCCAAAATCTTCCGCTGAAAGAATATCTTCTCCGTTCACTGATAAAATTACATCGCCCTTCTTTATTCCCGCATCCGCTGCAGGACAAGAAACACCCGTAGATGTATTTATATCAGTAATACCAACAACAATAACGCCCTTGGTGAACATTTTTATACCAAATGCCTGACCTCCAAGACAAATACTATCGGTATCAACCCTATTTATCTCAACGGTTTTTAATGGAATAACTCCAAAGAGCTTTAATACCGCAGTATCTTCCTTAACATCTGCAACTATATGGTCGCTTGAAACCGCTGCGTTAACATATAAACCAATATTATCATTTCCGTAAACCGTTATTTCATTTATATTCTTTAACTCAATGCTTTTGCTTGCAAAAGTGAATACAAATATAACTGCAATAAAGCATAAAAATGCTTTATAAAATGTTCTTCTTTTGTTGTTTATCATACACACACCTTTACTACTCCGAAACATTTTAACACAGGCGAACCCCTTTTTTCATCAGTTTATTTTGAGACCCCAATGTCTATAAAATAATTTGCGCAACTTGAGAAAAAATATGTAGGTAAGTTATTGAAATAAGAAAAAAAATATGATATAATAAAATGAAGATTTTTGGATTTATTATAGCAGAAAGAAGGAGTTATATGATTATTTCACCCGAACAAATTGCTGAATTGATTGGTAGAGCCAAATTAAAGGAATTAAAACCGCTTCCCTCTTCAGTTAAAGAAACTGTTGAATCCGGAGTTTCCGCAGATTTAATACTTAACAGCGGTATTCTCAAGGGAATGGAGGTTGTTGGAGAAAAATTCAAAAACGAAGAAATGTATTTACCTGAAGTTATGCTCACTGCAAAAATTGTTAAAGAATGTATTGCAAATCTGAAACCCTATCTTTCGTCAAATGAATCAGCAACAGTTGGAAAAATATGCATTGGCACTGTTGAGGGAGATAACCACGACATAGGAAAAAACATTGTTAAAATTATGCTTGAAAGCAAGGGATTTGAGGTTTGTGATTTAGGAACAAATGTTACTGCAGAGCAATTTATAACTGCCGCAACCGAGCAAAACTGCTCTATTATTGCTTTAAGCGCACTTCTTACAACAACTATGCCAAAAATGAAAGAAGTTATTGACCTTATAAAGGAAAAATCCCTTAACATCAAGGTTATGGTTGGCGGTGCTCCTGTATCTGAAGAATTTGCATCAGAAATAGGTGCAGATGCATATGCAAAAGATGCTGCAGAAGCAGCTGAAAAAGCTATTCTTTTAAGATCTGCTCTTCTTTGATTTAAAGCAAAAAACAATTTAAGTTTTGTGTTTTTAATATAAGTTTACCGTAAAATCTATTATTTTATTCTTTTTGAGAGATAATTTTTATATTCTCTAAAAAATTTATCATAGATACAGTTTACAGTAAGAAAGGAAAATAATGAAAAAATATTTATATTTATTTTTAGTTGGTGCATTACTGCTCTCATCCTGCTCCAAGTATGAAGAAACCTCGTCTCTCGATGGATACGATTTTTCTTTTCCATCAAGTGATGAAAGTGATAATTCCGAAACTTCATTGGATAATTCATCCGAAGAAAGCTCTGACATATCTTCTGAAGAAACATCAGGCGAACAAGAAGAATATGAAATGTATGATTTTTCAAAGCTCTCAAAAGAAGAACTTGCTAGCTATGTTTCGCTTGGTGAATATAAAGGAATTGAAAGCGAAAAGTTTGTTATTGAAGTTACAGACAAAGAAGTTGAGGATTGTATAAACCAAATTCTTAAATCAAACATAGAATATGTTGAAATTACGGACAGGCCCGCCAAAGATGGTGATATACTTACTGTAGATTACACCGGTTATATAAATGGAGAACCTTTTGAAGGTGGAACAGACAAAAATACAACAATAATTATTGGCGAAAATAAATTCATTGACGGATTTGAAGAAGGGCTGATTGGAGCCCAAAAAGGCGATACAGTCTCCTTAAATTTAAAGTTTCCCGACAATTACTACGAAGACTTAGCCGGAAAAGATGTTGTTTTTGAGGTTTCCATTAAAAAAATCGAGATTAAATTTACTCCCGTCCTTAATGAAGAATTTGTTCAAAAACATACAGACGGTGAGATAAAAACAGTTGAGCTTTACAAAGAAGACATCAAAAAACAAATTAAAAATCAAAAAGAAATTGAAAAATTCAATGAATCCAAAAATTTATATTGGGAAAAGGTTTTAGAAAACGCAACAGTTATTAAGTTTCCCGATGGAGTTATTGAAGATTATGTTAATGCATACATTGACTACTATACACAAATGGCAGCCATGTACGGAGTTACTCTTGAAGAATTTTTAGGCAAACCTGTTGACAAATTCCGTGAGGAGTCTAAAAAAGATGCAGAAGAATCATATAAAACTCAAATGGTGCTTTATGCAACCATTTACGAGGAAGGTTTTGAAAAAAACATTCCAGATGAAAAATATCATAAATGGTTGGCCGATTTTTCTGCTTTACTTGGTGTTAGCACAGAACAACTTGTTGAACAATATAGCACCGAAACATTAAAAAGCACTTGTCTTTTTGATTTATTCTTAGAGCATATTTATCAATATCGAGTTGAAGTTGATCCAAGCGAATCAACGGATTCAAGTGTTGCTAACTGATTATATTACTTTAAAAGCATTTGATATTCAAACCGAATTTAGTGTAGTTAAAAACATCAAAAATTATATATTTTTAAATTTATACCTATTTAAAAAATACAGAGGATATTACTATGATAAACATTTCAAAAAGCATAAATTCTTTAGTTAAATACGGAATAGAAAAAGGGCTTTTAAGCGAAGAAGATAAAATTTTTACCGCTAACCGCCTTTTAGAGATAATGGGCGAAGATTCTCTTGAAGCCGAAATATCCGAAAAAATTGAATTAGAAGATATTCTTAAAGAATTATGCGATGCGGCTATTGAAAAAGGCATTATTGAAGATAGTATAACACACAGAGACCTTTTTGATACAAAGCTCATGGCAGCTCTACTACCACGCCCAAGCGAGGTTATTAAAAAGTTTTGGGAAGAATACGAAAAATCTCCAGAATCGGCTACCAACTTTTATTATAGCTTTAGCCAAAATTCAGATTACATAAGATCTTACAGGATAAAAAAGGACCTTCGCTGGTCTGTTGAAAGTGAATATGGGGATATTGACATTTCAATTAACCGTTCAAAGCCCGAAAAGGACCCAAAAGCAATTGCTGCTGCTAAAACAGCAAAGCAGAGTGGATATCCCAAATGTCTACTCTGCATTGAAAATGAAGGTTATGCAGGAAGAATAAACCACCCTGCCAGAAATAATCATAGAATAATTCCTTTAACCATCAACAACACACCTTGGATGCTTCAATATTCTCCTTATGTATACTACAATGAACATTGCATTGTGTTTAACTCACAGCATACACCAATGAGCATAAACGATGCAACATTCAGAAAACTTTTAGACTTTGTTACATTGTTCCCACATTATTTTGTTGGTTCAAATGCAGATTTGCCAATTGTTGGCGGTTCAATTCTTACTCATGACCATTTCCAGGGTGGCAGATATGAATTTGCTATGGCAAAAGCTCCAATTGAAACAAAAGTAACATTCAAGGATTTTGAAGACGTTGAAGCAGGCATTGTAAAATGGCCGATGTCAACTATCAGAATTTGCCACGAAGATACAGAAAAACTCTGTGCTTTAGCTTCTCGAATTCTTGCCGCATGGAGAGGATACTCTGACGAATCTGCATTTATATTTGCGGAAACAGATGGAGAGCCACATAACACAATAACACCAATTGCAAGAAAGAGAAACGGCAAATTTGAACTTGACCTTGTTTTGAGAAATAACATAACTACAGACGAACACCCAATGGGAGTATATCACCCACATGCCGAGCTTCACCATATAAAGAAAGAGAACATTGGTTTAATTGAAGTTATGGGACTTGCAATTTTACCTGCACGCCTTGTTTCGGAAATGGAAGCTGTTTCAGATGCTATCATTAACAAAACAGACCTTTACGCAAACGAACTAACAGCCAAACACGCTGAATGGGCAAATAAAGTTGTTACAAACCATCCCGAGCTTAATGCTTCAAATGTAAAAGATATTCTTAATGATGAAGTTGGAAAAGTTTTCTGCAAAGTTCTTGAACACGCAGGTGTTTATAAATGCGATGAGAATGGTAGAGCTGCATTTATTAAATTTATTAACTCTATTAAATAACTCTTCTTTAAAACCATTTTAAAGAAACAAACTATAGTGCTTAAAAACCAAGTCAAAGTATCTCAACTTTGGCTTGGCTTTCTTTTGTAAACGAATGTAAACTTGAGAGTATATAATATTCAGCTTGGCTTTCTTTCTTATTAACTTTTCACCATATGAAAAATTTTAATATTTTCAAACTTCAACTTAAATTACTTTTAATTATACCTTTACTAATATGAAAAGACCTTGAATGTGTTTTACCACACCCAAGGTCTATATTTCATTTAAGATTAACTGTTAAACAATTATTCAGCAGTTTCGTCAGCAACGGGTGCCTCTTCAGCAACATCTTCTGCTTTAACTCCAACATCATCCATAGAATATGTTTCGGATGCTGCAGCTAATTCTTCTTCGGAAAGCAATGCTCTCATAGAAAGACTAATCTTAAGGTTGTCATCTTCAGCTTCTTCGATAGCAATAATCTGAACCTTAACAACATCACCTAAATTAAGAACTGATGCAGGATTTGCAACAGGTTTTGCAGCTATCTGGGTTTTATGGATAAGACCATCAACTTCGGGAAGGATTTCTGCAAATGCGCCGAATTCTTTAAGACCTACAACTTTGGCATCAACAACATCGCCAACCTTATAGTTTGCCTTGAAGTTAGCAACAGGGTTGTTTGCTTCTGTTTTGTAACCTAAAGAAATGCGTTTTCTGTCGCCTACATCTTCGATACCCTTGATGTAAACTTCAATTTTATCGCCAACCTTGAAGTAATCTGCTATTGGTCTGAGTCTCTTCCAGAAAAGCTCTGTGATATGAACCATACCTTCAACAGGGCCGATGCTTACGAAAATACCGTAAGAAACAACTGTGCGGATTTCACCAACAAACTTCTGACCAACTGCGAGAGTGTTCAAGAAAGCATCGATTTCTTTCTTCTTTTCGTTTCTGGAAACTCCTCTGATTTCACCGATAAGACGTTTTCTACCCTCATCGATTTCACGGATTTTAAAGCGAACTTCTTTGCCTTTAAGTGCGGAAATGTCGCCACCGCGAGCAACGCCACTGCGAGATGCGGGAACGAACACACGCAATCCACCATAAGAAACTTCTAAACCGCCCTTGTTGATATCTTTAACAACACCGATGAGAACTTCGTCTTTTTCCTGTGCAACCTTGATATCATCCCAGAGCTTCATCATATCGATGCGTTTCTTGGAAAGAGCAACTGTGCCTTCTGCATCATTAAATTTAGAAACGATAACTTCAATAGGATCTCCAACTTTATATGTTGCAACCAAATCAACACTGGAGTCGGCTGTTACTTCATCATATGGCAGAATACCTGTATGTTTTATTCCTAAGTCAACTTGGATCTCAGCCTGGCTAACCGCAGAAATAATACCCGTAACCCTTTCTCCTGTTCTTAATGATTTGAAGCTTTGGTCAAGCATTTCCTCGAAGCTAAGCTCCTTCTTTTCGATTTCTGTCATATTTCTGATAACCTCCTGTATAATTTCAGCGGGTGTTGACGCACCTGCTGTTACAGCTACTTTTTTTAAATTTATTATTTTTTCTTTTACTAAACTAATATCTTCTCCGCTTTCAGCGAAAAAAACATTTTCTCGGCTTTCCCTTGCATCTACAACTGTTTCATATAGCTTTACTGTATTTGAGCTTGTTGGACTACCAACAATAACAACTGCGTCGCATTCAGCGGCAAGTTTTCTTGCTTCGTTTTGCCTTTCCTCTGTAACACGGCATATTGTATCAAAAATTTTCGGTTTACTAAACTTATCTCTGATATAGGCGGAACATCTTTTCCATTCGGAGAGCTTTGATGTTGTTTGAGCCAACATAACAAATCCTCTTTCCTCCAAAGAATCTTCGCCATATTCAAACACAAGCTGCTTTAACTGTTCAAGAGAATTGAAAACAAACGCCATTCCTTTGCAATGACTTTTTATCCCAATAACCTCAGGATGTTCACCATTGCCAAATATGAAGCACGGAATTCCGTTTTCTGTTTCGGTTTCAACAATTGTATGAGTTTTCTTTACATAAGGACAAGTTGCATCTGTATATTCCAATCCCTGCTCATCAAGCATAGAATATACATTTTTTTCAACTCCATGAGTTCTTATAAAAACATGGCAATCTTTTGGAACTTTTGGGATATCGCTATTTTCAATAACGCAAACTCCCCTTTTTTCAAGTCCTGCAACAAATGTCCTGTTATGTATTATTTCCCCAAGAGAAAAAATTCGAGGTTTCAAGCCGATATTTAATTTATCATTCGTTTGTCCGCCACAATGCTTTTCAATTTCTGCCTCAAGAAGGTTGACTGCTCTTTTAACGCCAAAACAAAAGCCAGCAGATTGAGCAAGGATAATTTCAGGAATCATATGTTGCCCCACAAAAAATAAACCACCCCATGGTGATGTCTTTGTAACACATCTAAATTAACTGAATATAAATTTTTTATGATAAATCATATTTTTCTTATAATAAATTACATTTTTTTGTGCATTTTGCAAACTTCATCAAAAACCATATATGCAGTATCGATTCTTTTTGGCGGTTGACCATCAGCATCAGGTTTAAGATATTCATCTGATGTTATGGGTTTACCAATGCAAACCCTAATGCCAGTGAGACCGCCTTTATTTTCGGGATATTTTATAGCTACAGGCAAAACAGTTGCCTCACTTTTCCCGATTATCAACCCAACACCTGCAAGAGCTTGCTCTTTTTTTGGTGCTTCGTCTGTTATTCTCGTTCCCTGAGGGAATATACAGATATTGTCCCCAGCATTAAGCGACGATATACATTCTCTGAGAGCGGTTAAATCGCTTGTATTTCTCCTGATGGAAATAACTTTAAGAGCTTTAAAAACCAATTTAAAGAATGAGAACCTTTGCAAATCGCTTTTAGCAACGAATCTAATATTTTTTCTCTTTATAGCAAATGCAAGAATCAAAGGGTCTTTATAAGCTGTATGATTTGAAATAATTATAAAATTACCATCTGGAATATTTTCCCTACCCTCAACCTTAAAATGACAAAAAAGTCTGAAAAAAGGATAGAGTAAATAATAAACAAAAGTATACATCAGCCGAGCTTCTTTCTTATAATTTTCAATGCAGCTTCAACAGTTTCTTCGCAGTTAAGATTACTATTATCCAGCAATATAGAATCTTTAGCAGGCACAGCAGGGGCAATTTCTCTTTGAGAGTCATTTTTATCACGCCAGAGCATATCATTTCTAACTTGGTCAAGAGTTATATCGTTACCTTTTTCCAAAAGCTCTGCATATCTGCGCTTAACACGGCTTTCACCATCTGCTGTTAAGAATATCTTAACATCTGCCTTAGGCAAAATAACTGTTCCAATATCTCTGCCATCCATAATTATATTGTTGTTTTTGGCAATTTCTCTTTGAAGCTCAAGCAAATATGAACGAACAGCAGGAATTTTAGAAACATTTGATGCATAAACAGAAATTTCAGATGTTCTTATTTCATCTCCAACGGGAGCACCTGAAAGGAAGACAACTCCAACCCCGTTAACGAGCTTCATGGTTATATCTATCTTTGAAAGCAAACTAACAACCTTTTCTTCATCTTCTGTAGAAACGCCACAGAGATGAACATAATAACCAATAGTACGGTAAAGCGCTCCAGTATCAATATAAACAAATCCAAGGCGCGAAGCCAAAATTTTAGCCAGTGTACTTTTACCTGAACCCGAAGGTCCATCTACCGCAATATTGATATAATTCTCCATTTTTGCCCCCAAAAAACCATACAAAATGTATTATCTGCACAATTGCACATAAATACATTTGCCATTATACAACATGATTTATAAAATTTCAATAGGTTTTTGAAAAAATTTACAGATTTTTTTTGCTATTTTTTCTCAGTTTTTTTCACAATTAGAGGAAATTTTGTTTTTTATTTAAAAGTTCCTCCTGTAATATTAACTTTTCCAAGTGCGTATATTTTATCTTTCTTTCCTTCAAGAGAGAGATTTCCACCCGAAATATCAACATCGACATCAGATTTAATGGCATATTCAAAAGCAGAAACCCTCAAAATTCCGGAAGAGATTTTTACTCCTTTTTTTGAATTTATTCCATCTGACCCTGATTTAAATGATATGGATGCCTCACCTGATACATAAATAAAGGAATCAGATTTAACACAATCACCTTCACAATCAATAGAAACATTTCCACCGTTTAATGTAACATCACCGAGAGAATTTATTCCATCCCCTGATGTTGATAATATATTCAATGTTCCACCGCTTATAAGGACTGTTCCCTTTGTTAGTGATGAAGTACCTTCACAGTCTATGGCATCTCCAAGGCAGTTTTGAACTGTGATATCTCCACCCAATATTTCCACACTCTTTTTAGCGTGTATTCCGTCTTTAACACTACTTTGTATTATTATTTTTCCATTTTCAATCGAAAGGTCATCGTCACAGCAAATTGCGTGCTTGAAATTTGCGGTTATATATAATGTCCCCTTTCCTTTTATTTCAAGGTCAACATCACTATAAACCGTTGCTTTTCCATTGGAATATGACTTTCCGTCCGACAGATAATTCACTGTACCATTATTTATGGTAATATATGCTTTATCAGCATTTGCAAATATTATTGCAGGGCCTGTGCTGTTGGAAATATTGGCATTACTAAGACGGAGCTTAACCTTTTCATTTGAATTTACATTTATAAAACCATCAGAGAGCTTTCCACTTATTGTGTATTCTCCTCCCGATGTTATGCTGATACCCTTTCCTGAAATAGATGCACCATTTCCGATTATTTTTGTTGCATCATCTGCAAGGGTGATTTCACATTGATTTACCCAATCGGGGTCAACGGATGATTCTTCAGATGATGGTTCTGACACATCGGGTTGGATATACTCCATAGCAATTTTCTTTATGCCTGCAATATGTAGCTTCAACCTTATATAATCCCACGATGACAGCTTGCCGTTGCCATCAACATCACAAATATTCATTTCCTTTTCGGAAACATTAACCTGTTTTAAAATGGTTTTTGCAGCGTTTGCATCAGGTCCGATTACAAGACCGTCCCCATCGCTATCTCCAATAACTATAATTTCATATTTTTTACCTGAAACAGAAATATATCTTCCTGTTCCTGCAATACTTGTTGGAGATGCTTTTGTTGAAAGAGAAGAATCAGTATAAACAACGCCTCCGATACCGTTGTTAAGATCTTGGTTAGTTTTACTATCCGGTAATAAAACAAGATATTTATCAGTATATCGGGTATAGAAAGGTTCTGCCCCCGATGCATATAATCCAGCAGCTAAAACCATTAAAACGGCAAATAATAAAATTATATATCTTTTCATAACAAAACCCTCGCATAATTCTTATTACTATAATGCCATTTAAACCTTAATTTTTCTTTAAAGAATCATTTATCCAAGGAATACAAAAATACATTATCATCACACGGGGTAACATAATTTTCAAGATTTCCCACATATGAGTTGAACGGAACGCTTATTTTGACAATATATCTTGTTGCAATTCCACCATAAAACGTTATATTTCTGCAACAGAAACCACTCATCAGCAAAGCTCTGAAACATTCCTCAGCAACAGAAGTGAATTTTTCAATTGAGTTATATGAAGTAAAATATACGCTGAAATCCATATATTTAGAATAATTCATCAATGGCTCTGTTGTTGCAAGATGTGAACCGTCAGCAGTATAAAAAGGATATCCTTTTATTGAGTTGGACTCAACGGAAAACTTTAGCTCGGGATATTTTTTCCTTATAACATAGGTTATTTTTCCTGCCCCAACAATCATATTATACTTTTCAGAATAGTTTATAAACTCATCTTTAACAAGAGCGCCATTTTTAAAAACAAGGTCAAGTTCAATTGTATTATCAGTTTCGGGTATCATTGAAACTCTATAGGTTCTGTCAAATGAATTAAAATGTATGTCAGACACAAGGAGCTTTTCATCAGAATAATTCGTTTGCAAGTAATTGTTTATGGCATCTGTATTATGAGAGTTATTCCATGGTGTTGAGTTTACAAAAACATGAAGCGAGAGAGCCAAAACAAGAAGACCCGAGGAAGCAATTTTCAAAATTTTCTTTTTGCTTTTATATAGTTTAACACTAAAAGATGCAAGAAGATAAAACAATATACAGCATACACTTAAAAACAATGCTGAATACATACTTTCATCAAGCAAAACGCAAATTGAAAAAGGAATCAAAAAGAAAACTGCTGATTTTATCAATTCCCCTGTTTTTAAAAACACGCAACAAAATGATGCAACAATAACCAAAGGGATTGTTGAAACTATACCATGCCAGGGAAGAAAAGCATAAACGCCTGCAAATGAAATAGCAACCAAAGCAACTATCCACAAAAGCTCGTTGCTGAGCATTTTATCCTTTGAGGAATTGTTAGCTTTTCTTTCTTGTTTTCCTGAAGATGCTTTATTCTTTTTTATATTATCTGTTATCTGATTATTCTTTTTCATTATTCTCTCCTGCAATTATACGGCATTATCAGGGTTAGTTAAACGGATGAGCAAGCTCGTATCATCGTCCTTCGCACTTTTGTTTCTGCGGATTGCATGGCATTTCGTGCATTTATGAACAATAATATACCCTTTTTTAGGGTCTGGTAAAACCTGCTTTGGAACAAGCAAGCCACCACAATCCGAAGCTCTGTCTCCGGGGTTTACATCAACATGAAGGGAACAGAGACAATATGGGCAATGGTTTCTTGATGAATATCCAAGTGGCTCAACATTGCGACCGCAATTTACACAAACAAATGGTTTATCGTTTTTTACAAATAGCTTTTGCATTTTTTCCTCATATTTTTTTTAAATTTACTCTTGTATATTTGTTTTCTTTGTGGTATTATAATTCAGTGCTATTATATAATAGTACGATTTTCAAAAAAAAGCAATAGCAATTATATAATAAAATTTTAATTTTTTATTTTTCAAGCGATATTTGCACAACGGAGGAAAAAATGGCAAAATCCAAAAAAGAACAGAACAATAAAACAAACTCCAACGCAAGCTATGCCAAAAACTGTGGCGGTTGTAATTCCAAACTTGGCGGTGTTGGAGGTCAGGCAGTTCTTGAAGGCGTTATGATGAAATCCAAAGATTCATATGCCATAGCTGTCAGAAAAGAAAACGGTGATATTGTATACAAAAAAGGTATAAACAAAAGCATAGGAAAAAAATGCTTTATATTTCGGCTCCCTATAATAAGAGGTATTGTAAATCTTATAGAATCCCTCTCGTTTTCATTTAAAACCCTTTCAGACTCCGCAGAGATGGCAGGAATGGAATTTGAAGAAGAACCATCTAAATTTGAAAAATGGCTTGAAAAGAAATTCGGAAAATCAATTATAAATTTCGTTACGGTGATTGCTTCCATTCTTGGCGTTCTTCTTGCAGTTGGTCTTTTTATCTTTCTTCCTTCCGCCCTTGTTAAAGGTTTGGAATTTTTAATTGAACGAGTTTCTCCAATAGACACAATGCAGTCAGGAATGCTTCCCGGATGGGCTTTTAACCTTATTGAAGGTCTTTTCAAAATTATTATTTTTATTCTCTACATTTTCTTCACATCAAAGCTGAGTGATATAAAAAGAGTTTATCAATATCACGGTGCTGAACATAAGAGTATTTTCTGCTACGAAAAAGAAGAAGAACTTACTGTTGAAAATGTAAAAAAACAATCAAGATTTCATCCAAGATGCGGAACCTCGTTTATTTTCGTTGTTATGATAATTTCAATTGCTGTTATGACAATATTTACCACTCTCCTTGAACAACACAGCAGTTTTATGATTAACAATATTGCATTCCGTTCTTTATTGAAAATTATGATACTTCCTTTAACAGTTGGAATCAGCTATGAATTCATAAGATACGCAGGAAGACATACAAATTTATTCACAAGAATTCTTTCAGCTCCCGGTCTCTGGATGCAAAGATTAACAACAAGAGAGCCAGATGAAAAAATGATTGAAGTTGCAATTGCATCCCTTAAAGCTGCACTTCCCGAAGAATTTCCCGAAGAAGCAAAAATTATTGATTCTTTAATCCAAGCTGAGGAAGAAAAAGCCAAGCAGGAAGCAGAAAACAAAGTAACCGAAAACGGCAACGAAACAGCCAATAATGAAGCAGGAAGCAGTTCAGAAAATAACAATGCAGATGACAACTCTGAATCTGCCGAATAATCCTGAACAAAATCACAGTAATAATCAAAGTAACACAGGAGAAAAATATGACAGTTGGTGAACTCAGAAAAGAGACAAAAGCAAATATAGAAACATTTATGCCTGGAGAAGCGGCAGTTGTAACAGACTTGGTTCTTTGCAACATTACGGGAATTGCAAGAGAAAACTTGTATTTATACCTTGATGATGAGCTTCCAACCCAAGCTGAAATAATCGTTGCAGAAGTTATAAAACGGCTTTCAAGAGGTGTTCCCATTCAATATATAGTTGGCAGTTGTTTCTTTTTTGGAATTGAAATAAAGGTAGGACCAGGTGTGTTTATTCCAAGAAGCGACACCGAAGTTCTTGCTCAGGCGGCAATAAAAGCATTGCCCCAAAACGGTAGCTTTGTTGACCTTTGTGCAGGAAGCGGTTGTATTTCAGCCGCAATTGCAAACGAGCGTAAGGACAGCAAAGGGATTGCTCTTGAGCTTTCAATGAAAGCAATGAATTACACCGTTGAAAATCTGAAGGATTTTGACAATGTTGAAGTTAAAAGATTTGATGCTTTAGATGAAGACGATTACGACATATTGGCAGAAGAATATCCTGAAAAATTCGATATGCTCGTATGCAACCCACCATATATACCTACAGAAGATATTGATACATTGCAGACACAGGTGCATTTTGAACCCGAAACAGCTCTTGACGGTGGAGAAGACGGAATGAAATATTACAAAATCATTCCTAAACTTGCACCTAAAATTCTAAAAGAACATCACTATATTATGTTTGAAGTTGGAATTGGTCAAGCAGGATATGTTGAAGCGTTGATGAAGTTATACGGTTATACAACCGCTATATTAAAAGATTTAGGCGGAATTGACAGAGTTGTTATTGCCGCCAAATAGGAGTTTGAATTTGAAGATAATTACCTCAGCCGAAAATATTGAAATTAAAGAAGCAAAAAAGCTCCATGAAGCAAAGCACAGAAACGACCTTGGACTTTTCTTTTTTGAAGGCGTTCACTTATACGAAGAATACATCAAAAGCGGTAAAACACCATACAGGGTATTTTTAACTGAAGATAATGCAAGCATTTCCCCCGACTTTGAGGGCAAACGAGTTATAACGGAGACACTTTACAAAAAAATAACAGCAGAGAAAGCCCCTCAGGGTATTTTTACCGTTGCAAGAAAAAATAATGTTGATGTTAAATCCGTTTCAGAATCTAAAGTTTTATCACTTCTTAATGGAAGCGCTGTTGTTTTGGAATCAATGAGAGACCCAGGAAATGTTGGTACAGTTATCAGAACAGCCGCCTCTCTTGGAGTTAAAATAATTTTCACTGAAGATTGTGCTGATATTTTCAATCCAAAAGTGTTGCGTGCATCCATGGGTGCTGTATTTCACGATGAAATATATATAGTTCCATCTGCAACTGAACTTGCAAAAGTTGCCGTTAAAGAAGGATATGATGTTTACGGAACGGTTCTTGACCCGAAAGCCCACAAGGTTGGTAGCTTCATTCCCTCTCAAAAATCCATTTTCATTATTGGAAACGAAGGAAACGGAATAAAAAATGAAACCGTTTCACAGTGCAACAAATTTGCATACATACCAATGACAAACAAAACAGAAAGCTTAAATGCTGCAATTGCTTCTACAATTTTTATGTGGGAAATAGCAAAAACAGCAGGAGATAATAAATGATAAATGAGAATTGGGTATATTCATCTTGGCTCTCTAAGCAATGTGGGCCCGGCTCTGCGGCTCCTAAACGGTTATACAATGCTTTAGGAACAGCAAAGGACATATATAATTGCACTGATTTCAGCGGTATTCAGCTTACAGAGAAGCAAAAGCAAAATCTTTTGGATAAAAATATCAAAGAAGCAGAATATTCAGTTAATGTTGCAATTAACATCGGGTTTAAAATTATCACATATGATGACATAAATTATCCTCAAAAGCTAAAGAAGATTTCCAATCCCCCTTGCATACTTTATTACAAAGGAACTTTTCCCGATTTTGATGACTATTATTCTGTTGGAATTGTTGGAACAAGAAAAGCCACTTTCAATGCTCTTGATGCTGCAAATGGAATGGCTGAATATCTTGGCTCAAAGGGAGTTCTTGTTATAAGTGGACTTGCTTCTGGTATAGACCGTGAAAGCCATATTGGTGCTGTTAACAGCGGTGGATTTACCGCAGGAATAAGCGGAGTTAGAGCAGGCAAAATATATCCTCGGGAAAACAAGGAAATATATGATGAGCTGTACAAAAACGGTGTTGTTATTTCCGAATATGCTCCCGATTCTGCAGACAACAAAAGTAATTTTCCCATAAGGAATCGGATTATTACAGGGCTTTCCGATGCTTTATTGATAATTGAAGCACCTGAAAAAAGCGGAGCAATAATTACTGCCGAAAAAGCTATTTCGGAAAATCGCCCCGTTTTTGTTTATCCTGGAGATTATAAGGCAAATCAAGGCGGAAGGATTTTAATTGGTAAAGGTGCTATCCCTGTAATTCATGCATCAGAAATTCTCAATTTTTTTAAAGAAATTGATTTTAAAAAGAAATTTTATCCTGTTTTCATACCGACCGAACCCCAAGAAGATATTTTCTCAAAACTGAAGGAAGCCGGATACAGCTATACTGTTTGGAGAAAAGCGTTTTCTCCACCGAACAGAACGGTGAAAAAAGCAATATCGGATGAAAGCATGACCGATAATATTTCCATTTCATCAAATATCCAACAAAGCGCAAAAGCGGAAAAAGTTGAAGCTGATAATATTGGAAACAAAAATATTGAAACCGAAAAGGTTGAAACTGAAAATCAAACCATACCGCAAGGACTTACACCACTTGAAGAAGCTGTTTACAAATATATTTTGAAAAACAAAATTGTTTCAACAGATATTATGATAACAGACCTTAATCAATCATCGGGAGATATCCTTTCCTGCGCATCACTTCTTGAAATTTATGGATATATAAAGCGTCTGCCAGGTGATAAATGGTGCATATTATAGTGTATATAAAATAAGGAGATATATTTTTTATGAGCGTACTTGTTATTGTTGAGTCACCTACAAAAGTAACTACAATAAAAAGTTTTTTAGGCAAAGGATATAAGGTTGTTGCTTCCAAAGGTCATATAAGAGACCTTCCAAAAAGCAAATTCGGTGTTGATATTGAAAACGGATTTGAGCCACAGTATATCAACATCAGGGGCAAGGGCGATTTGATTAAAGAATTAAAAAAAGAAGCAAAAAAAGCAGATAAAGTTCTTTTGGCAACTGACCCTGACCGCGAAGGTGAAGCAATATCATGGCATCTTTCCATTGCTCTTGATTTAGAGCCGGGAAAGGTTAAGAGAATTTGTTTTAATGAAATCACAAAAAGCACACTTAAGGATGCAATCAATCATCCAAGGGATATTGATATGAACCTTGTTGATTCCCAACAGGCAAGAAGAATTCTTGATAGAATTGTTGGCTATAAACTCAGCCCTTTTCTTTGGAAGAAAATCAAAAATGGACTCTCTGCAGGCAGAGTTCAATCTGTTGCAACGAGAATTATTGTTGAAAGAGAAAAAGAAATCAGAGAATTTGTTCCAAAAGAGTATTGGAATATAACTGCAACTCTCCAAAATGATCGAAATGATACTTTAACAGCAAAATACTATGGCAACAAAAACAAGAAGCTGGAAGTTAACAACGGAGCTGAAGCGGAAAGAATCCTAAAAGAGTGTACAAACGGAACATTCACCGTTGTTGATGTTAAAAAATCAATCACTCACAGAAAGCCACAAGCACCATATACAACATCAACAATGCAACAGGATGCAAACAGACGCTTTGGTTTCAGAGCGCAACGGACTATGCTTGTTGCCCAAGAGCTTTATGAAGGTATCAATCTCGGTGACCGTTCAAGCCACGGTCTTATAACCTATATGAGAACGGACTCACTGAGAATTTCCGAAGAGGCAAGAGAAAACGCGAAAAAATATATTGTTGAAACCTACGGTGAGAGCTATTACCCAAAAACTCCCAATATATATAAGATGAAGAAAAACTCACAAGATGCTCACGAAGCAATAAGACCAACCGATGTAACACTTCATCCAGATGCAATAAAAAGTAAGCTCTCGGCAGACCAATATAAGATATACAAAATGATTTGGCAAAGATTTGTTGCAAGCCAGATGTGTGCCGCAGACTTTGACACAATTCAATACAAATTTGATTGCAAGGGAAATGTATTCACAAGCGGTGGATATGTTGTTAAATTTCCAGGATATCTTACTGTATATGGTGCAGAAAAGGATGTTGAAGAGACAGAAAATGACGGACTTACAGCAGGAAAGCTCCCTTCGCTCACAGAAAATAGCACCCTTTTGGCAACAAATATAGCAACAGAACAGAAATTTACAGACCCTCCTCTCAGATACACTGATGGTACTCTTACCAAAATCCTTGCTGAAATGGGAGTTGGCAGACCTTCTACATTTGTTCCCACAATTACAACAATTATCAGCCGTGGATATGTTGAACGAGAAGGAAAGTTTTTAAAGCCAACAAATATTGGAGAAATAACTGTTGAGCTTATGATGAAAGCATTTCCCCACATTATCGATTATAACTATACAGCGGAAATGGAAGAATCTCTTGAAGAAATCTGCACAGGCAGTGTGGATTATAAAACGATTCTTTCAGGATTCTATGAAGATTTTATTAAACAGCTTGATGGTGCCGCAACGACCTTAGGTACAGACAGAATTGAAATTCCAAGCGTTAAAACAGACATTATTTGTGAAAAATGCGGTGCGGTTATGATTGAAAAAAGCGGTCGCTTTGGTAAATTTGCCGCTTGTCCCAACTATCCAACTTGCACCAACACAAAGAAATTAACAAAAACCCCCGATAAATCCAAGCCAAAAGAGGTTACAGACAAAAAATGTCCCAAATGCGGTTCTGATATGGTTTTAAGAAGCGGTTCATACGGTAGCTTTTACGCTTGCTCAAAGTATCCAGAATGTAAAACAACTTTAGCTTGCATTAAAGAAACAGGGGTTAACTGCCCAAAATGCGGAAAAAGAATTATCGTTAAACAAGGTAAGAACAGAAGGACATTCTATTCTTGCGAAGATTATCCAAACTGTGATTTTTCATGTTGGGATATTCCTCAAAAAGAAAGCTGTCCCGAATGTGGTGCTGCAGTTCTTAAAAAGAAAACAAAGGAAGTATTCTACTGTAGCTTGAATTGTGGATGGAAGGTATCTCATGAATGAAATAATTATAGCTGTTGACATTATGGGCGGAGACAAGCCGCCCATGGAAATTGCAAAAGGAGCAATTAAAGGAGCAAAAGAAAACGGTGTTAAGCTATTGCTTTGCGGAAGCGAAGAAGCAGTAAAAAATGCTATTGATGAATTTGACGGAAAAAGCGTTGTTGAGAAAACTATATTTACAGATGTTTTTATGACAATGCACGATTCTCCAATGCTTGTTATGAAAGAAAAGAATGACAGCTCAATGGCAAAAGTTATAACTGCCTTAAAAAACGATGAAGCACACGCTGTTATTAGCCCTGGCAACACAGGTGCGCTTTTCACCTCTGCTTCCCTTACTGTAAGAAGAATAAAAGGGATAAGACGAGCAGCTCTTGGGGCTGTTATGCCTCTTAAAAACCCATTTTTACTTCTTGATTCAGGTGCAAACCCATCTGCGCTCCCTGAAAACCTTGAACAGTTTGCACGACTTGGTGCTGTTTACGCAGAGAAAGTTTTAAAAATCGAGAATCCCAGAGTTGGACTTCTCAACAACGGAACCGAAGAAACAAAAGGCAACGAGCTTTGCCTTGCAACATATCCACTTCTTAAAAATCTGCCTATAAATTTCATTGGAAACTGCGAGGGCAGAGACCTCCCCTGCGGTGTTGTTGATGTTGCAGTATGCGACGGCTTTACAGGAAACATTACAATTAAGTTAATTGAAGGAATGGGCATATTTTTCAAAAGCAAGCTAACGGAAATGTTCAAATCATCCCCAAAAACATATCTTGCCGCCGCTTTGATGAATTCTCAGCTTAAAAAGCTGAAAAAATCAATTGACCATAGAGAGTTTGGTGGCGCTCCATTTTTGGGTATTGCCAAACCTGTTATAAAGGCGCACGGCTCATCCGATGCGAGGAGCATTGAAACTTGTATAAAACAAGCAAAACTCTATTATGAGTCTAATGTTGCTGAAGTTTTACTTCAATAGGAAAGTGAAAAAATAAAATGGAAAATTCAGTACACACCCCTGCTTTAAAGCCATATTCTCTTTTGGAAAAAACAATTGGCTATACATTTAAAAACAAAAAATACATACAAACCGCCCTTATTCATTCGTCTTTTTTTAACGAAACAAAGCATAAAAAGAAAGCGTTAAAGGATAACGAGCGTTTGGAATTTTTGGGTGATTCCGTTCTTTCAATCATAACTTCGGAATATCTGTATTCCCTTGATTCTATGCTCAACGAGGGCGCACTCACAAAAACAAGAGCTGCTGTTGTTTGCGAAAATTCCCTTTATGAATACGCTTCTCAAATCTCTTTGGGAGATTACATATTCTTAGGTCACGGAGAGATCCTCACCCATGGCAGAGGAAGAAAAAGCATTGTTGCAGATGCGTTTGAAGCATTGCTTGCGGCATTATATCTTGATGGCGGTATGGAGGTTGTTAAAAGCTTCCTACTCCCCTTTATCATCAACGCAACCGAGCAAACAATAAAAATGGGTGACGGTGATTACAAATCCACATTGCAAAAAATTGTTCAACAAACTCCCGAGGAGATTCTTGAATACCGCTTAATCTCAGAAGAAGGACCACCGCACAACAAGTGGTTCACCTTCAGGGTGTTTTTGAACAGTAACCTTTTAGGCGAAGGCAGCGGAAAATCCAAGCGTGCCGCAGAGCAAGCCGCCGCAAAAGAAGCCCTTAAACTCCTTGGCGAAGAAGTTTGATGCTGATATGTTTCAATAAAGCATTATATCAGGGTGTTTCAATTAAGCTCAGATGTTCCAATCAAACATCAAGCATAAAACCTATCAAATAATTTTAAAAAGCCATTTAAAAATACGAAATGACGGTGTAAACAATGATTTTTTTGTCCTTAGAAATGCAAGGATTTAAATCCTTTCCCGATAAAACAAAAATAACTTTTGATAAAGGTGTTACCGCCATAATTGGACCAAACGGAAGCGGTAAATCCAACATATCCGATGCCATACGCTGGGTTTTGGGCGAAATGTCCGTTAAAAGTCTCAGAGGAAGCAAAATGGAAGATGTGCTTTTCAGCGGCACTCCAACAAGGTCACAGGCGAATTCTGCTCATGTTACCATTAACTTTCTAACAGACGATAATGAAGAATTAAGCGTTACAAGAAGATATTACAGAACTGGTGAAAGTGAATATTATCTTAACCAAAAGCAGGTACGTCTTAAGGACGTTTACGAGCGTTTTTATGATACAGGTATTGGCAGAGAAGGATATTCCGTTATCGGTCAGGGAAAAATTTCCGAAATACTGTCTCAAAAAGGCGATGAAAGAAGAAGCGTTTTTGAAGAAGCATCGGGGATATCCAAATACAGATACAAAAAAATAGAATCCGAAAGAAAGCTTGAACAAACCGAGAACAACCTTGTCAGGATAAACGATATTATCGGTGAAATATCTTCAAGACTTGCACCTCTCGAAAAAGAAGCGGAAAATGCAAAAAAATTCTTAGCCCTTTCGGAAGAAAAAAAGAATCTTGAAATCACTCTGTGGCTTGATAGAATTGATAAGCTTAAAGTTGAGCTTGATACACTGAAAAAAGTTTTTGACGAAGAAAGCGGAAACTTAACTCAAATTGAAGAAAGCTGCGCCACTATCGAAGAAAAAATCGATGAATTATTGCATTTTGGATACGAATCCGCAAGATTGGTTGCAGAATCCCGTCAAAGGTCATACAACATAGGGTATGAAATAAGAGACGCTGAAAACGAAATCAGCTTAAAGAAAAACGATTGCGCCCATGCAGAAGAAAGAATTGCATCCCTTGACGGTGAAATAAAAACAATTTCTCAAAATCTCAGTGAAGCCGAAGAAAAGCGTGATTCTCTTTCTGCTCTTTTAACAGATTCAAAATCACAGCTTAAATCTGATTCTGATGAATTTGAAAAAGCAACAAAAAAAGCCGAAGAAATAAAAACTCGTCTTAACGATTTACGAACAAAACTCGCAAACACATCCGAACAGCTTGCAGACCAAAACAGAATTCTTTCAGATTCACTCGTTGCAAAAGCAAAGCTGTTTTCCAATCTTGAAAACATAAATCAGAATGCTCTTGAAGCGCAAAGCCGCCGTGATGCCTCTAACAGCAGACTTGCAAAGCTAATGGAAGAAGCATCCGAGGCAGAAAAAATTGTTTTTTCTAAGAAAGCACAATATGAGAGTTTGGCAGCAGAGCTTGCTTTGGACAAAAGTGATATTGAGAAAACTAAAAGCGAGATTGCCGCAAAAGAGCGTGAAATTTCAAGAATCGATGTTGATATAGAATCTGCAACTCAGAGGAAAGAAAATCTTGAACGAATGGAACGACTTCTTGAAGGATATTCAGGAAGTGTTAAAGCTGTTCTTCAAGCTCCTGAAGGTGAACTTGGAGTTAAAACCCACGGTGTTGTTTCCTCGGTTATTTCAGTTGAAGAAAAATATGTTGTTGCCATTGAAACAGCTCTTGCAGCAGCCGCCCAATTTATTATTGTTGACAATGAAGAAGATGCAAAAAAATGCATAAGATATCTTAAAAAATCCAACTCAGGGCGTGCTACTTTTCTTCCCCTTTCAACAATTGAAGGTCAAAGCTGCAACACAAAAGAAATTGAAAAATGCGACGGCTATGTTGGTGTTGCATCATCTCTCTGCGGTTACGATGAAAAATACGATGGGGTTGTTCGTGACCTTTTGGGGAAAACCATCGTTGCAACCAATATTGACTGTGCAACAATTATTGCAAGAAAATCGGGTTATAAATTAAAAATAGTTACAGAAGACGGTCAGGTTATACATCCGGGCGGAAGCTATACAGGTGGCTCGTCTGCAAAAAAAGTTGGTATTCTCACAAGAGTTATGGATATTGAAAAGCTGGAAAAAGAGATATCAACTAAAAGAAACGAAAAAAACAAAAAAACAGATGAACTTAAAAAGCTCAACTCTGTTTTATCAGACAAGGAAGAAGTTAACCGTGAGAAAGCGTTAAAACTGGAACAAGTTTCAGAAGAATACCGCGGAGCATTAGAAATAAGAGGCGCTGAACAAACAAGAACGGAAGAAGAACAAAAACGCCTTGCTGAAATAAATATGCAATTGGATGGGCATGAAGAAGCGCAAAACAATCTTAATTTGTTACTTGAAGCCGCAGAAGAAGAATGTTCTGCAATAGAAGGAAAAATTTCTCATCTTCGCTTAACAATTTCTGAGCATAACAAAACAATTGAAGAAGTTGAAAAAGAAGAAAGAAAAGCATCAGAAGATGTTGCAAATCTCAACGCTGTGCTTATTGAAAAAACAGCAACAGTTGCAACAGCAGAAGAAAAACTGAAAGAGCTTGAAGCAACCTGTTTTTCACTTGCTGTCAACTTTGCTGAAAAAGGCAAGGAAAGAGAAACGGCACATTCTATCATTGCAAATTCTGATTCTGAAATTGAAGAAATTAAAAAGAGAATACAGCTTCTTAAAGAGAAAAAATTAAACGAAGAAGAATATGCAAAACAGATTTCTCAAACTCAAACGGAAAACGAACATAAAATCGGCTCATTCAGAGACGAGCTTAAAAGTGTTTCCGCGGGCAAGGATTCCCTTATTAAAAGCATCGCAAAACATGAAAATAAACTTGCATCAATGAACGAGGAATACGACAACATAATTTCTTCACTTTGGGATGAATATGAACTTACATATTCAACAGCCGAAGCATACAGAGTTGAACTTGACGATATGAAAAAGCCCCATGCAAGATTGTCTTATTTGAAAGGCGCAATAAAGGGACTTGGCGTTATAAATGTAAACGCTGTTGAAGAATTCAAAGCAACTAAAGAGAGATACGATTTTCTCACAACTCAGGTTGACGATTTGAACAAAACAAAAAAGAGTCTCAATGATGCGATAGCACGGCTTGAAGAAAGTATGACAGAAACATTCCTTTCAACCTTTGTTAAAATAAATCAAGTGTTTGGAAATGTATTTTCAGAATTGTTTGGTGGCGGAACTGCCGCCTGCGTGCTTCAAGACCCTGAACATCCACTTGAAAGCGGAATTGATATAACCATACGACCACCGGGAAAAAGCGTTAAAAGCATTTCTCTGCTTTCAGGCGGCGAACAGAGCTTTGCGGCTATGGCGTTGTATCTCTCCTTGCAAACAATAAACCCTGCACCGTTCTGTATTTTTGACGAAATTGAATCTGCGCTTGATGAAATCAATGTTGCAAAATTTGCGGATTATATAAGACGCCACAGCGCATCAACTCAGTATATCGTTATAACCCACAGACGAGGAACTATGGAACGAGCAGATACGGTTTACGGTATTCTTATGCCTCAAAAGGGTATTTCGGATTATATTAAACTTAATCTTAATATGGCTAAACAAGAAGCCCAAAAATATGGTATTAAAAACGAATAGGAGAATTTTATGTCTTTCTTTGATAAACTTAAAGCAGGTCTTTCCAAAACCAAGGCAGCAATTACAGATAAAATTAACTCTGTTTTCTCATCATACGATAAAATTGATGATGATTTTTATGAAGAGCTTGAAGATGCGCTCATTACATCGGATATTGGTGCGGAAACAACCGAATTTATAATTGATACTTTAAGAGAAACCTTAAAAGAAAAGAAAATTAAAGAAACAGCCGCAGGTAGAGAAGAACTCCTCAGGATTATGACTGAGCTTTTAGGCGAGCCCTCCCCTCTTACACTCAATACAAAGCCATCTGTTATTCTTGTTATTGGTGTAAACGGTGCGGGTAAAACAACATCTATAGGTAAAATTGCTTCTCATCTCAAAAGCGAAGGAAAGAAAGTTATGCTTTCTGCCGCAGATACATTTCGTGCCGCCGCAATTGACCAATTGGATGTTTGGGCACAGCGTGCAGGCGTTCCAATAGTAAAGCAAAACGAAGGAGCAGACCCTGCATCCGTTGTTTACGATTCAATAACAGCGGCAAAACATCAGGGAATTGATGTTCTTATTGTTGATACGGCAGGTAGACTTCACAACAAAAAGAACCTTCTTGATGAGCTTTCTAAAATCAACAGAGTTATCGAAAAAGAGCTTTCAGGATGCTCAAAAGAAACGCTTTTGGTTCTTGATGGTGTTACAGGTCAAAATGGACTTGTTCAGGCAAAAGAGTTTGGAAAAGCCGCAAACATAACAGGTTTGGTTATGACAAAGTTTGACGGAACAGCAAAAGGCGGTATAGTATTTGCTGTTAAAAGAGAGCTTGGAATTCCTGTTAAATATATCGGTGTTGGCGAAGGCATTGATGACCTGCGTCCTTTCTCACCCGACGACTTTGTTAAAGCAATATTTGAAACTAAAGAATAATACTTTTTCAATGTTGTTGAAAAACTAAAAATGATTTTTGGAGGTGCAATATGAAAATTGTACTTGCAACAAATAACCCACACAAGGTTGAAGAAATTACAAGAATAATAAAAGGAATTTTCCCTGATTCTGAAATTAAAACTCTTAAGGAAATCGGATTTAACGAAGAAATTGAAGAAACCGAAGAAACTCTGATGGGAAATGCTTTACTTAAAGCAAAAACCATTTCAGACAAATATAATGTTTTCACAATTTCCGACGATACAGGGCTTGAAGTTGATGCATTGGGAGGAAGACCTGGGGTATATACTGCAAGATACGCAGGAGAGCATTGCACAGCAGAAGATAACATTAAAAAAATGCTTGCTGAAATGAAGGATGTTCCCCTTGATAAGAGAAGTGCAAAATTCCGTTGCGTTATATGCGGTTATTTTCCCGATGGAAAAACAGTGTTTGGAAATGGCTGTGTTGATGGCTATATCACAACAGAAACAGACGGAACAAAGAGCTTTGGATACGACCCTATTTTCTTTTCAACCGAATTGAACAAAACCTTCGGTGTTGCATCGGCAGAAGAAAAAGATTCCGTAAGCCACAGAGCAAGAGCACTTAAAGATTTTGTTTCCCAAATGGAAAGCAAGAAATAATACAGCAAAACTCTTCAACATCACAAAACGGAGCAAAAAATGGAACAAACCATACTTGAAGGATATAACTCTATAAGTGCTTGTCTTAAGGGGCAAAGCAGGGAAATTTACAAAATCCTTATTGATGAAAATCTCATCGCAAAAAAACCGAAGGCATTAAGACCACTAAAAACCAAAGCGGAAAAGTTGAAAATTCCCATAGAATATATTTCAAGAGAACAAATTGAAAGCATTGCAACGGGAAAAACCCACGGTGGAGTTATTGCCCTTTGCGGTGAAAGAAAATACACTTCCCTCTCTGAACTTTTAGAAAAACCTGAAAAAGATTTTCTTGTATATCTTGACGGAATTGAAGACCCTTTCAATTTTGGGCAAGCTATCAGAGCAATTTATGCCGCAGGTGCAGACGGAATTTTACTTCCTGAACGAAACTGGATGAGCGCCTCTGCAACAGTTGCCAGAGCTTCTGCAGGAGCTTCTGAATTGATAAATGCAACAATTGTAAACGGCAAGGATTTTGAAACCCTAAAAGAAAAGGGATTCAGAATAATTTGCTCTGACCTTGGGGATGATGCAATTAACTTTCATGAAGCAAACTTGAAAGCTCCCCTTGTTCTCATTGTTGGGGGCGAAAAAAGAGGTATTTCCGCATCTATAAGAGAATATTCTGATGAAACTGTTATGATTTCTTATGGTAGAGATTTCAACCAATCCCTTGGTGCATCGGAAGCCGTTGGAATTTTAGCATTTGAAATTTTAAGGCAGAATAAAAGTTAAAGATAAATCTCCTTTAGATATGTAAAAACGGAGGACAACTATGTTATTTTATTTAATAAGACACGCTGACCCTATATATGACCCTGATTCTATTACAGATTTAGGAAAAAGACAAGCAGAGGCGGTTGGAAAACGGCTTGCACTTCACGGAATTGATGAAATATATTCTTCGCCAATGATAAGGGCGCAACAAACAGCAAAGCCCCTTTCTGAAATGATAAAAAAGCCAATCAATATTGAAAGCTGGACATATGAATGTTGGGAAGAATTTGCCGTTACACTTGAAAACGGAAGTAAAACCTTTTGTATGAATCTTTCTGGCGCAGAGTATCTCTCCGATGAAAACATGGCAATGCATGATAATTGGTATGAAATGGATTGCTTGAAAACCTCAAAGGCAAAAGAGGGCTGGGAAAGAATTTCTTCTGCTTCGGATGAGTTTTTTGCAAGACACGGATACAAAAGAGAGGGTCGGATTTATAAAATAACAGAGCCAAATGACAAAAAAATTGCTCTTTTCTGTCATGCGGGATTTGGGTCTGTTTTGATTTCACATATGCTTAATGTCCCTCCTCAGGTTGCGTGGGCGAGCTTTGATATTTCCCATTCAGGAGTTTCAATATTTAATTTTAAAAACTTTGAGTCGGGTTATACAAACGCAAAATGCCTTGTACATTCCGATTTATCCCACATTTACGCAGAAAATTTGCCTCTTAAATATAATAATCTTTTTTATATTTAAAAATCAGCGAATTTAATAAAGCTATCTTTTAATAATAAAACTATCTTTTTATAATAAAATCGGGAAGGTTTTGCATACGCATCTCCTTCCCTTTTTGTTTTAATATTAAATTACTTAAAAATCTTATGAAGCCAAACAACAACGTGAGAAGCAAATCCGTGGCTACAGCTACCGCCCGAGTCTTTATTTTCCCAAAGCGTTCCTGTTGTTTCTGCCATATATTCAAAGAAGCCCTTTATATCTGAAAGTAGTTTTTCTTCAAGATATGCAGTATCAATACCTGATTTTTTTCTTTTTTCGATTTCGTTGCTAATATTGTCAAGGCGTAAATAATAACCTATAAACGCATTTGAGGGATGAACATTTGGATATATTCCTTCTTTCCTATCAGGGCCAAACTGTTCCAACATTTTTTCCCAAAGTTCACCATTGGTTTCAATATCAGTACACCCTGTATGAAACGCATAATATTGGCAAGTTTCTGTTATATCGTTTTTAACAACCTCAAGAACTCCGTCTTTATTTCTGACAGCGTGGTCATGGTAAAAGCCATCAAAATATGATTGCTTGTTAATGGTATCAAAAATTCTATTCGCTTTTTCTGAATAGTTACAGCCGTATAGCTTTCCAACTTCTTTAAGCATTTTTGCATATAACATATTTGATGGATAATTCACATCCTGAACAAAGTCATTAGCCGCAGACCATTCAAGGAAAACCCATCTTCTTAATTTTTCAAGAAGTCCATCTTCGTTTTCGAACTGCTCAAAATATTTAACCAAAGCAAAAACTCGTTCTTTTGCGTTATCAACTAATTCCCTATCCCCTGTTCTGTCGAAATACTCGCTAAGCTCCAAAACATACCACATTGCCCAGTTTGGTATAAAATCTCCCGTAAGAAAATCGGAAGGATAACACATAGGAAGCATTCCATCCTCAATATATTGAAAACCATTGGAAATAATAAAGTTTTCAAGAAAATTCTTTTCAACAACAGATTTACCTGTGAGAGCATATTCCGTTCTTGCTGTGAAGAAACTATCGCAAAGCCACCCTGCTCTTTCCCTTGAAGCACAATCCATATAAATATCAAGAACATTTTGCTTAAATGTTTCAACTGCCGCCATATAGATTTTATCGATAACTTTGTCCCCACTATTTAAAGGCGTTGACTTATAATTAAACACATAGTTAATTATACCGACAGTTTCCACCTTTAAAACAGCATTGTTTGAGGATTTCAAAATCAGCTTTAAATACTGCAAAACATATGGTTCATTGCTTACAAGGGTATATTCCCCTGCTTTGAGTTCCCAAATAACGCTCTGTTGCATTTGTCTCATTCGTCTTGTATCAACATCACCGTCAATACCAATTTCATCAAATGCGGCAATAACTGTTGAATCATGAGAAACACTGAATTTCAGCTTTAAGAAACCTGTATTTATTCCGTTAAATCGATATGTCTCATAACTGTTATTCTTTATTTCCGTATTTATTCCATTTTTAAACGATATAATACTGCTGTCTGTTCGGGTGAATCTGCCATAATCCAAAATATCAGAGTTAATAATTGCTTCATCCACACTAAACCCTACATCATTTTCTCCCAATGTAATATATCTATCTCTGTTAGGGGAAATAAGCTCGTTTCCAAATTCAACTGTGCCTGTTGCTGTTCTTTGAGCAATATCAATATAGTCATAGTTTGGATACGGAACATCTCGGCAAATAAAGTTTTTTTCTCCAACACAAACAATCGAAACAGGGGT
>JAZNIJ010000233.1:0-24766 GCA_045577455.1 Eubacteriales bacterium | reverse complement strand
ATTTCATTATCAATCATTGTTTTTATTCTTTTTATGGTTATCGGCAGAATTCTTTCAGGTGTACATTGGATTACTGATATAATTGGCGGTACAATACTCGGTTGCGGACTTGTAATGCTGTATTGTTTTGTCAGCAAACTTAAATTTTTAGACAGATAATCCTGCCTTCGGGTTTGATTATAAATATTATTTTTAAAGGAGATTGCTTTTTGAGAAAGACAATCGTATCATTGGAGATTGTATCCTAACCGGGAGGTTTGGTAATACAATCACACCAACCTCCCAGTATTGAAAGTCAACAATTTTCAGGAGGAAAAACAATGAACAAAAATGACTACATCATTCGTTTAGAAAGAAAAGAAGAATACAGAGAAGTTGAAAACCTTGTTAGAGAAGCATTTTGGAATGTTTATCGCCCAGGTTGTTTAGAACATTATGTACTCAATCAATTAAGAAATAACGCTGCCTTTGTTACAGAACTTGATTTTGTTATGGAGAAAGACGGAGAATTGATTGGGCAAAATATGTTTATGAGAGCAACCATTAAGTCGGATGATGGCAGAAATATCCCAATTATGACAATGGGGCCAATATGTATTACTCCCGAATTAAAACGGCAAGGGTACGGTAAAATTCTGTTGGATTATTCTTTGGGAAAGGCAACAGAGCTTGGTTGCGGAGCTTTGTGTTTCGAGGGAAATATTAATTTCTACGGAAAAAGCGGGTTTACTTTTGCCAAGGATTTTGGAATTCGCTATCACGGTTTGCCTGATGATGCGGATTCATCGTTCTTTCTTTGTAAAGAATTGATTCCCGGATACCTTAACGGTATAACAGGAGAGTATGAACCGCCTAAAGGATATTTCGTCAGCGAAAAAGAAGTAGAGGAATTTGACAAAGCATTTCCGTACAGAGAAAAATTAAAACTTCCGGGTCAGCTTTTTGACTAAACAAAAGGAGCAGCGTACTATTTGCGGTACGCTGCTCTCACTTAAATCCTGATTTAAGGTGATTTTGTTTTTTTGTAAAGAGCTATTCTTTATTAACAAAAACTTGTGAAAATAATATTTCTGTCAAAAACACTTGCCATTACAAGGTTTTCATGGTACAATACATATGAAAAATTCTGTTAGTGCGTATTATTTGATGGATTCATAGGTGTAAAAATATGAAAAAAATAATGGTAATCGGTTGCCCCGGAAGTGGCAAAAGTACCTTTTCCCAAAAATTACACAAAATAACAGGTATTTCGCTTTTTCATTTGGATATGCTGTATTGGAATTCTGACAGAACAACTGTGGATAAAGCCGTTTTTCGTGAACGGTTACTAAATACAATTCAGAATAATGAATGGATAATTGACGGTAATTACGGTTCAACGATAGAGTTAAGATTGCAAGCGTGCGATACAGTTTTTTTCTTGGATTATCCGTTGGATGTCTGTCTTGGCGGTGTTGCTGAAAGAAGAGGAAAAGTAAGACCTGATATGCCTTGGGTAGAATACGAAGAAGATGCCGAGTTTATTGAATTTATAAAAAACTACAATTCACAAAGCAGACCTGAGGTAATGGAGTTGCTTGGCAAATATTCCGAAAAAGATGTTCATATTTTTAAAAGCAGAAGTGAAGCAGATGAGTTTCTGAATCAAATAAAGTAACGAATATCAGTTTTGTCTTAATATTCAGTTTTGTCTTAATATTAGTTAATATTGTTTTGTTGAGATGATAATTATGCTGTCAAAAGATGTGCTTGAATATATTGAAAAACACAAATTTTGCGGTGACTGTATCTTTCACGATTGGAAAGAATTTTTATAATTACTTTATTCTCATGGAAGCTGTGTTGAGCAAATCTTGTGGTTTGAATACGCGCTCATTGATGACCCAACCAATTCGCTTGGTGGGGGAGGATATAAAGATACAGCCACCCCCGAATATATGTATTCAGAAACATATATTCATAAACACGGATTGGAGAATAAAACCCTGCCTGAAATTGAAGAATATATAGAATCAGTAATTGCGTCTCATCCAAACAATCATCTTATGCCATCATTCTTTATCTCGGAGTGATAAAATTTAATTTGACAAGGATTGCTTATGGAAAATATATGGAACGAAATGTATGAAGCCGCAAAATCCGTATTGAATGAGCGGAGAATATCTGAATATGTTACCTGCGGAGAAGTATCTGCCGCAGTACTTTCAAAATCGGGAAAGATATATACGGGTGTTTGTATTGATACTTGTTCAACACTCGGCATCTGTGCCGAAAGAAATGCTATTTTTAATATGATTACTAACGGTGAACAGGAAATTGATAAAGTTCTTTGTATTTTGCCCGACGGTTCTAACGGCGCTCCTTGTGGCGCTTGTCGAGAACTTATGGTTCAGCTTATGGCAGGAAATTACTATGATATAGAAATCATGCTTGATTATTCCACGGGCAAAACCGTAAAACTCGGTGAAATAACGCCAGGATGGTGGATTAAATAAATTGTAATTTTCAAAAAATCGAAAAAAGCGAAAGCCAAAATAAATAATTATTATGTTGGTATTTCTATAAGTCCAAATAGATAGAGAGCAGATGAGGAAGCCCACCTGCTCTCGTTTTTTATATTTCCTTGTTGTTAACTCTGCGAGTGACGAAGTATCATTTATTTAAATTCAGGGTTAAAAGCGTAAAAGTTTTTATAATCCAAATTATCCTGAATTATCCTGAGTGCATCACCAAAACGCTGATAATGCACAATTTCTCTTTCTCTGAGAAATTTAATCGGGTCTCTTACATCAGGGTCTGTAATGAACCTTAAAATGTTATCATATGTTTTTCTTGCTTTTTGTTCTGCTGCAAGGTCTTCGTGAATGTCTGCGAAAGCGTCACCACTACTTTGGATATATGAGGCAGTCCACGGAACTCCTGCCGCAGAAGCAGGATAAATACCTGCTGTATGGTCAACAAAGTATGCTTCAAGTCCTGCTTCCTTGATTTGCTCCATTGTCATATTCCTTGTAAGCTGATGAATTATAGCTGCAATCATTTCCATATGTGCAAGCTCTTCCGTTCCAATATCGGTGAGAAGCCCAATAACTTCTTTGTATGGCATAGAGTATCTTTGGTTGAGATATCTCATTGAAGCGCCCAATTCGCCGTCAGGACCGCCAAGCTGACTCATAATGAGCTTTGCCATGGCAGGGTCGGGGTTTTTAATGTTTACAGGGTATTGTAATTTTTTATCGTATGTCCACATATTGTTCTCCTTCCCAAGGCCACGGATTATTTATCCAACTCCAACTATCGCCTTTTACTTCAAAAGCGGTGAGAGGGCCGTATTTTGCTGTGAATTCGTCATATGCGGATTTTGCTTTAGATTGAATATCTTTGTAATATTCCATCGCCTGAACGCAATATGGGTGAGCGTCTAAATATAAAACAGTTTCGTGCAAGGCAAACTGTAACGCCTGAAGGTTTTTCAAATCCCTTGCTCTGTTCATCTTTTACGCTCCTTTCCCGCACCCAAAAAGGGTTTATCCAAATCGGCAAACAGCGTGCCTGCATTAAGGGCATCATCAACAGCGTAAATGTTCTGCCAGCTCTGATAAGGTACATAAGCCATTGCCAAAGAGATATTTTCGGGGAAAACAGAAGCGTTGTTAACTGTGTTTATGTTTCTGCAAAAACCGCAGAAAACTTCTTTTTCCGAATCTATCATTGTTAATTCTACAAAAACAGTAAAATGTTTTTGCTTTTCTCCTTATTGATTCAAAGCACGATAAAATTCTTTATCGGCTTCAATATCATTATATTCATATTGGTTTAGTTGGACACAACTTGCATTTTTGGTGTTAAAATTGAAAAACTCAATTTTTTATTGAAAACATATTGAAAAAAATGCATATTGTGGTATAATATAGTTGTGTTTTTGGGAGGTTGCTTATGGATATCAGTTATAATAAATTATGGAAATTACTCATTGATAGAGGAATTAAGAAAACCGAGCTTGTAAAGCTGTCGGGCATAACTTCAAATGCTATGGCGAAGATGGGAAGAAACGAATCTGTTCAGATAGAAACTTTGGGAAAGGTTTGTGCCGTCCTCGGCTGTAATGTTGATGATATTATGGAGTTTGTTCCTGTAAAAGCAAAGGGGGATAAATAATATGGCACTTGATAATAAACTCGGAATTACAAGTTCTTCCCAGCTTGCAGAAGCAGAGGAACGCATCAGTAAAAAGAAAGCCGTTGAGCTGTTTGAAAACGGATTATTGAACACTTTAGAAGCGGGTACAACCGCTTCATTGAAAGCAATTCATAAATATCTCTTTGATGATATCTATCATTTTGCAGGTGAGCTTCGTGATGTAAATATTTCAAAGGGCAACTTCCGTTTTGCTCCTTTGGTGTATCTTGAATCGGCACTTGTCAACATCGACAAGATGCCCCAATCCACATTTGACGAAATTGTGGAGAAATATGTGGAAATGAATATCGCCCATCCCTTTCGCGAGGGCAACGGCAGAAGCACACGCATCTGGCTTGATTGTATCTTAAAAAAAGAAATCGGTAAGGTGGTCGATTGGAGTAAGGTGGATAAAGAGGACTATTTGCTTGCAATGGAGCGTAGCCCGATTAAGGATATCGAGATTAAATATATCCTTAAAAATGCCCTTACCGATGATATCCATAGCCGCGAAGTCTATATGAAAGGCATCGACCATAGTTACTACTATGAGGGTTATACAATATTTAAGACGGAGGAATTGTAAAATCCCAAAGTATCAACTATGGAATTTCAAAGTATCAATTTGACACTTTGGAGCAAGAAAAGCGAATTTTGTCATTGTTTGATGGACAATGAAAATATACACATCAAAAGCGTGAATGGAGGAATTAATATTATGGCAGCCAAAAGAGAGAAAATGGTACAAGCTAAAAACGCTAAAAATGATGAGTTCTACACACAATTTTCAGATATTCAAAAAGAAATCAATGCTTATTTAGAATACAATCCAGACATTTTTAAAGGAAAGACAATTTTGTGTCCATGTGACGATCCGGAATGGAGCAATTTTACAAAATTTTTTGCACAAAATTTTGAAAACTTCGGTTTGAAAAAGCTTATAAGCACAAGTTATGCTGCAGATAGCAAACCCAGCGATATACCGTATCAATTAACCTTATTTGAAATGAATAATATCGAATATGACGAAACCAAAACCCGAAGTAACGGAAAGATTTTCACCCTAACAAAAGATATTAACGCATCAGGTAGAGTTGACATTGATGATTTGGAATGGCATTACCTCGAAGGTGATGGAGATTTTAGAAGTGATGAAATAAAAGCATTGCGAGATGAGGCTGATATTATTATAACTAATCCTCCGTTTTCTTTATTTAGAGAATTTTTGGCTTGGATTTTTGAAGCGGAAAAACAGTTTCTTATTATAGGCAATATTAACTGTATTTCATATAGAGAAGTTTTTTCAAAAATAAAGGAAAACAAAGCATGGCTCGGAAATGGAATGGGCAGATGGATTTCGGGTTTTATTGTACCAAAATCTTATGAACTTTATGGTACAGAAGCTAAGATTGATGGGGAAGGAAATAGAATTGTTGCAACTAATAATTGTTTATGGCTTACTAACCTAGATCACGGTAGACGACATAGACCATTACAGTTGATGACTATGGCAGATAATATTAAGTATAGTAAACATAAGCAAATTCGGGATGAGGGCTATCCAAAATATGATTATTATGATGCCATCGACATACCATTTACTGATGCGATTCCTTCCGACTATGATGGAGCAATGGGGGTTCCAATCACATTTCTAGACAAATACTGTCCTGATCAATTTGAGATATTAGATGGAATTGGTAGATATAGTATGTTGACAGGTCCCACTCCAGAAACCCAAGGAACCTATTTGACGAAAGTTGACGGGAAACCGCGTTATGCCCGAATTGTAATAAAAAGGAGAAATGGCAATGAGAACTGAGTTAAGAACTGATATTACCGTAAAAGATATATGTGAAGGTTTTGTTTATAACGAATACGAAGGAAAAGGCTTGTTTGGGCTTTCAGGGAAATTAACAATTCAACCTGAATATCAAAGAAATTACATATATGCTGATGGAAAAAAAGATGTCGCTGTTATTGATTCGTTGCTTAAAGAATATCCGTTAGGATTGATCTACTTCACAAAGGTTGCTGAAGATAAATATGAGGTGCTTGACGGACAGCAGCGTATCACAAGTTTTGGTCGCTTTGTAACAGGTAAATTCGCCCTAAAAGGTGCAAATGGCATAGAACAATACTTTAGTGGTTTAGAGGAGGATAAGCGAGAACGTATATTGAACGCCCCTCTTACAATTTATATTTGCGAAGGCACAGAAAGTGAAATTAAGGAGTGGTTTAAGACAATTAATATTGCGGGGGTTCCCCTTAACGAACAGGAACTTTCAAACGCTATTCATTCTGGCCCTTTTGTTACGAAAGCTAAAGAGGAATTTAGTAATAGTCAAAACGCGAACATTCAAAAATGGGGCGCTTATATTTCTGGCAATGTATTAAGACAAGATTATTTGCGTACCGCTCTAGATTGGGTAAGTGGCGGACATATAGATGCGTATATGAGTAAACACAGGTACGATAACAATATTGATGAACTGAAAATCTATTTTAATAGTGTTATAGATTGGGTTTCAAGCGTTTTTATTAATGTTGACAGTAAAATGTGCGGCCTAAGATGGGGATGGCTCTATGAAACATATCATAAAAACCCTTATAATCCTCAAGAAGTGTCAACAAAGGTGCAAGAACTGCTTGAAGATGCCTATGTTACCGATAAAAAAGGCATTTGGGAATACATATTGGGTGGTTGTGAGCGCAAGGAATTATTGAATGTCCGTGTGTTTGACGAGCCTACCAAAAAGAGTGTTTATGCACAGCAAACCAACAAGGCTCAAGCCGATGGTGTATCAAATTGTCCGCTTTGTGCTTTGGGTAACGATAGCAATAAATCCAGAATTTGGAAATTGAGCGAAATGGATGCTGACCATGTTGCTGCTTGGAGCAAGGGTGGATCAACCGATATAAAGAATTGCCAAATGCTGTGTAAGACCCACAATAGAGCAAAAGGAAATAGATAAATTTCTTTAGGGGCACAATCAAGAACATCGTAAAACTTTTCACAGGAATAATTAAAAATAAAGGAGAATTAAACTATGCGACTAACTAAAGCAAGAGTGCAAGGCTATCGTAGCATAATTGATACAGGCTATTTTAATGTAGAAAATGACAAGACAATATTTGTTGGCCCTAATGAAGCGGGCAAAACAGCTATTTTACAGGCATTGCAAAAGCTTAGTGCGCCCGAAGGGACAGCCCCCTTCGACCCTCTAAGAGACTATCCTCGTTCTAAATATGATGAAGATATAAAAAACGGAAAGGTAGATCCAAGCAAATTTACTGTTGTTGAAGGGCATTTTATATTAGAGGATGAAGATAAGGAAGATATCCCTGAAGATTATAAAAATGCTGTGTATGTTTTTGGCCGTCGCTTGGATAATACGGCATGGCATAGACTTGAAAATGCGCCAGAACAACTTTTGTTTCCTGATATTGAAAAGGATTTATTGAAGATATGCCAGCATTATAAAAATACGAGCCAGGCAAAATCAGAGCCCGAGGCAAAACAGGCTGCCATACAAAGCGGCTATGATTCGGTAGTAACCGGACTTCAAAGAACAAGTACTATTTCTGCTGAAAAAGCAAAAAAGATTACAGACTGGGTAAAAAACAATGTGTCATATCTCGCTGATGACAATGCTGCGGAAGAGAAAAGATATGACAAACTCATTGAGGCGTTAGAAAAACCCATTGAGAGAGATGAAGTCCTTAAAACTTGCAACAAGAGATTACCAACGTTCATACTGTTTAGTAATTATTTTAGGATTCGACCTGTACTGCATTTAAGAAAACTTGCTGAGCGTGTTGATAAAAAAATGCTGGATGATGAACAGTACGATTATGGAAATATTTGCCTGCTTAAATTTTTGGGCTTTACACCTAAAGAACTTGCTGATGCTGGAGATACTTCAAAATTTGATTTGAACAAGCCTGATCAGTATGAACAATATCGAGCTCAGCTCGATAAAAGAGATTATCAATTGAACGCCGCTACTATACGTTTGACAAACGCGATTTGTGAGATATGGAACCCCAAAATGGACGGTCGTGATGCAAATAAATTGCGAATCAAAGTTGACGGTCAGTACTTAAAGGTGGTTGTCGAAGATGATTTAGGCGTTGAAGTAGAACTTGATCAACGTTCAGAAGGTTTCCAGTGGATGGTTTCTTTTTATGCAGTGTTTTTCGCAGAAGCTTCCGACAAACACAAAAATGCGATTTTATTACTGGATGAACCTGGTCAGAGTTTACACGCACTGAAACAGGCAGAGTTTATTAAAACTTTAACGAAATTAAGTGACAACAACCAGACTTTATATACAACACACTCTCCGTTCCTTGTTGGTTCAAATGAATTGGACAAGGTTCGTGTTGTAGAGATGCCAGATAGATCTGTTGGTACAAAAGTTAATGTTTCGCTGACTGCTAGTGACAGTGGTGCTATGTTGCCGCTTCAAGAAGCGTTAGGCTATGATTTGGCACAAAGTCTATTCTTCCACAAAAAGAATCTTGTTCTTGAAGGCTTAACGGATATGTGGTATTTAGAAAGCCTATCCGATTTATTAAAGGCAGATGGTAAGACAGGAATCAATGATCAGATTGCATTGATTCCCGCTAATAGTGCAAGTAAAGTTGTTTATTTTGCAACAATACTACACGCTCAAAATCTTAAGCTTGCAGCACTTTTAGACTCTGATGCCGAAGGAGATACTGCGGCAAAACAAGATACTTTGGTTAATGCAGTGGGTGCTAAAAGAATTTTAAGAACAAAAGATGCTTACTCAGGGCAAGTCCCAAATCCAGAAATCGAAGACATCCTGCGTGACACACTTTTAAATATCGCCAAGGATGAATGCGGTTGGGATGCTATTGCTGTTGCTCAGACTCAGCCTAAACGCCCTGTCGTTGATGTTATAAAGAGTGTGGCGAAAACTGATTTCTCCAAGTATAAATTGGCAAAAGCATTTATACGTTGGTCAAGAGATCATAGTATGACTGATTTACAGGCAACCGAGATAGCACAGGCAGAAAAACTTGTTGAAAAAGTTAATAAAGCACTCCAATAAAACAATAAACCAGGCACGAGAGTCAAGTTCTCGTGCCTGTTTTATGTACGTTGATTTTCCTTGGAAACAGCTTGTCCTATCGTGAATTTTGTAAAAATTAGTGCAAATTGGGTTCAAGTTGTTATTATATGATTGCATGTATGCCATTTGCAAAAATCTTCAAAGTGCCGAAAACCAGAAATATCAAGAGTTTTCATCTTCTCGGTGCAGTGTTCTTTGACGTTCTTTAAAAATATTTGTGAATGTACTCAAAAGAATCATCTTTGATTTTTCTACAAAAACAGTAAAATGTTTTTGCTTTTCTCCTTATTGATTCAAAGCACGATAAAATTCTTTATCGGCTTCAATATCATTATATTCATATTGGTTTAGTTGGACACAAAATATATACAT
This sequence comes from Eubacteriales bacterium, assembly GCA_045577455.1. Classification (GTDB taxonomy): domain Bacteria; phylum Bacillota; class Clostridia; order Oscillospirales; family CAG-382; genus SIG653. The sequence continues at coordinate 15,113 of JAZNIJ010000233.1, read as the reverse complement.
CACTATTGACAAAAATGCACAAATATGTTATAGTAAATCTGCTTCAAATAGTGGAAAATAACTTTATATAACTAATTCTTATTTTTTTTAAAAAAAAAGGTTTTTCGCTTAAAAAACAAAAAAGACACTTGTTGTTTGAATTATATAAAGAATTTCTTTCTTTTAAATATTAAAACAAATGATACTATACATATAGCTTCAATATTATTTATATAGGAGAAAAGAATGAGAAAAAGAATCCTTTTTCTGATGTTAGCAATTGCATGTATCTGTGGTTCTGTTGGTTGTAGCGGCGGGAATAATTCTTCTGAATTATCAACTTCTTCAGAAGAATCAACGGCTGAAGAAGTATCCGAAAGCTCTGCAGAAACTTCGCAAACAGTTTCCGAAGAAGTTTCCGAAGAAGACCCTTCATCTATAGTTTTAAGCGAAACCAACGGAAAAGGTAAATTCAATATTGTATATAACGATAAAGATGCTTTTTCGGGAGAAGCTGTGGATTCAATTCGCAATGCTGTAAAAGCAGAATGTGGACGGCTTTTAAAAACCAAAACGGATAATATGGGCGAATCCAATTACGAATTTATCATCAATTCTCCAAAGCGTTCAATGTGCAAAGAAATTATTGATGAGCTTGGGTTTAATGAATATGCAATAAAAACTGTAAAAACAGAAGAAAAGTCATACATAATTCTTGCATATAAAGGTATGCTGGCAGCGAAGGTTTGCACCGAAAGATTTATTGAAGAATTTGTTTTGGGAGACAAAGATGTTGTAAAATTGCCAAAGGACATCAATATCAAAGAAAAATGTTCACCCAAAGATTTCATTGTTGAAACAGGCATACGCTTCAGAGACCCATGCGTTTTATACGATAACGGGATGTACTATATGTATGGAACTGGGTGGAAATGCAGTTATTCAAGGGAACTTAACGGAGAATGGTCATCACCTGAAAGCGTTGTAACTGTTCCCGAGGATGCAGAAACTAATTTCTGGGCACCTGAGGTTCACAAGTATAATGGCGCGTATTATATGTTCACAACTTATCTTTCAAAAACAACAGGTCATAGGGGATGCACAATAATGAAAGCAGATAACCCATTAGGGCCTTTTGTGGAAATATCAGACGGCCATGCAACTCCCAAAGAATGGGATTCAATTGATGGAACTCTGTATGTTGACGATGAAGGCCAGCCCTGGATGGTTTTTGTTCACGAATGGACTTCAATGGAAGATTCTATAGGCAGTTTTGCTGTTGCGAAGTTGTCAGACGATTTAACACATTTCATTTCTGAACCCGTTGAGCTTTTCAAAGCGAAGGATGCTCCTTGGGCAATATCGGGAGTAACAGACGGTTGTTGGATTTATAAATGTGAAGATGGCTCACTTATAATGCTCTGGTCAAATTTTTCTGCAAATGGATATGTTGTTGCAACGGCAAAAAGCGAATCGGGAGATATTACAGGACCTTGGATTCAAAGTGAAAAACCATTTTATGAAAAGAGCTTAATAAGAAATCACGATGGGGGACACGGTATGATTTTCACCGCGGAAGATGGGAAAATGTATCTGTGCTTACATTCCCCAAATACAGAGACAGAGACTAAAAACACCGATGCAATTTTTGTTCGTGTTGATGAACGAAATGGCGAGTTAAAGATAAGCTATTGGAATTAGCAAAAATATCACTTGGCGATGCCGAGAGAATTATAAAATATTAAAGGAGAAAAAGAAATGGCAGAAGTAAATAATCTTATTTTTGAAGTTGGAGTTGATGACCTGAGAGACCCTTGCGTTCTTTTTGAAAACGGTACATATTATATGTACGGAACGGGTTGGGTTTGCCGTTACTCCAAAAATATGAGAGGGCCTTGGTCAGATACAATAAATGTTGTATCAATTCCCGAAGATGCAGGAGATTGTTTCTGGGCACCCGAAGTTCATAAATATAACGGCGCATATTATATGTTCACAACATATCTTTCCAAAACAACAGGTCATAGAGGATGCACTATAATGAAAGCTGATAATCCTTTAGGCCCTTTTGTTGAAATATCAAACGGCCATATCACCCCAAAGGAATGGGATTCAATAGACGGAACTTTTTATATTGATGAAAACGGAAAGCCATGGATGGTTTTCGTTCACGAATGGACTTCCATGCCTGATTCGAACGGTAGCTTTGCTGCTGCAATGCTTTCAGATGACCTTACAAAGTTTGTATCTGAACCCGTTGACCTTTTTAAAGCAAGGGATGTTGATTGGGCAACTATGGGAGTTACCGATGGTTGTTGGATGTATAAATGTAAAGACGGCTCACTGATAATGCTTTGGTCAAACTTTTCAGAATATGGCTATGTTGTTGCAACCGCAAAAAGCGAAACAGGAAACATCCTTGGACCTTGGGTTCACAGCAAAGAGCTTTTGTACAAAAAGAATAGCCACAGAAATTATGACGGTGGCCATGGAATGTTGTTCACCGCAGATGACGGAAATATGTATCTGAGTTTCCATTCTCCAAACGATGGAAGCAATGAAAAGAGAACAACAACAGTTTTTGCTTTGGCAGAAGAAAAGGATGGGGAATTGCACCTCAGCTTTATGGATAAATAATAATAAAAAATGCGGACGATTAAAAGCTGTCCGCATTTTCCAATTTATAAAGAAATATTATAAAAATCCACCTTGTAAAAAATGATACATAATCATTTTGCTGAAAAGGGCAAAGTGTTGTTAAACAATCCCTTTATCAAAAATATGCTCTGCAATAAGCCCTGCCGCAATTTCAACAAGCTCACCGCAAGGGCGTTTTTTGTAATAATCGGCTGTTCTATCACTTGGTGTGCCGTCTGTTGGGTGGGGGATATCTGCAAGAAGTTCACGGCAGATTATACTTCCGTTTATTTCTTTAAATTTTTCACCGAGAGTTTTTGTTTCAACATAAACTCGTTTTTTGTCATCTTTATTTGTTGCAGATGAATAACCAAAAAGCAGACCTTCAATTAAGAGCATACCGCTAACTGCACCGCAAACTTCTCTCATCTGACCCATACCACCGCCAAATGGGGATGCAAGATTTAACATAGTTTCTCTGCCGATTCCTGTTAAATCGACAAACGCAAGGGCAACGGATTGGCAACAGTTAAATCCTTTATTGAAATATTCTCTTGCAAGCTCTTTTCTTTCCTTGATAAAAATATTTTTCTCCATAATTACCTCCGCATTTGTATATATAATATCCTATTCGGCAAATAAAATCAATATGTTTTTTGTTTTTCTTGATTTTTTTAAATTTAAGAGTTATAATATATTTGAAAGAAACTTCAAGTATATAAGAGGAGCTTTATGAAAAAAATATTATTTGTTTTTACCGGCGGAACAATCGGAAGCACTGTAAAGGGAAACTATATCTCCACCGATAGCAATAAACCCTATTTACTTATAAAGGGTTACGAAGAACGATATGGTGAAATAAATAATTATGATACGTTATCGCCCTATACTGTGTTGAGCGAAAATATGAATGAGGAATATTTGTCAAAGCTCCTGTTTGCTATCCATAATAACATAGGTAAATATGATGGAATTATAGTAACACACGGAACAGACACCCTTGCATATTCCTCTGCAATTTTGGGATATGCTTTTGGAAAATGCAAAATTCCTGTTTGCCTTGTTTCTGCCAATTACCCTCTGGAAGATAACCGTTCAAACGGATATGTAAACTTGTATGGAGCTATTCGTTTTATTGAAAATGTGGGCAAGGGCGGTGTTTGGGTATCATATAAAAATAAAAGTGAGAAACTAATGATTCACAACGGGGTGAAACTGATTTCCCATATCCCATTTTCAGATAATATTTTAAGTGTAAAAAATATGTATTATGGGGCTTTTTCTGATGATGGCAACTTTGAGATAAACGAAAATTATTCAGATTCGCAAGATGAAATAAACCCAATGTTTTCTGATTTTAATGCAGATGAAAATGAGCTTTGCGAGAAATTGAAAAAAGGTTTTTTCAGTGTTCTCAGAATTGTGCCATATCCTGGGATGATATATCCACAATTGCCTGAAAATGTGAAATATATTCTTCATGAAAGCTATCATTCGGGAACGATTGACATCGCTTCTCCGAGAGCAAGGGATTTTTATAATACTGCCAAGAATAGTGGAGTTAAAATATTTCTCACAGGGGTTGAAAAACGCATTGCCTATGAAAGCACAAAATCATTTAACGAAATGGAAATAATTCCGATTTTTGACGTATCACCATTGGGTGCTTTAGCAAAGCTCCAGCTTATTTCTTCTTTTGAAAGAAATGCAGAAACAGAACTATCTGCACGATTATCCAATGACTTTTAATGTGAGATAATCATTTGCAAACCGCCGTTTGAATCCTTGTATTCCATAATTGCTTGGGTATACAAAATAATAAAAATCAATAGAAAACAAAAACACGCTTGAAAGTGAACAAAAATGTTGCTTCGGGCGTTTTTTTATGCAATAAATACGATGGATGCCAATTTGAAAATATGTTAAAACAATAACCCGTTTTTTTCTGTTAATGTTATCAAAAAATAATTAAAAAAAATTATAAATTCCTCAATTTGCTATTGACAATTTGAGTTTCTCAATGTATAATAAACTCGTGGTGGGAAAAAAGGTAACCTTTGGTAAAGGTAAATATCACCAAAGTGGAAATTTTTACCACAAAAAAGTATTTTGGAAAGGAGTGGTCATATGTTTCTTGGTACATACGAACATAGCGTTGATACAAAGGGCAGAGTTTTTCTCCCTGTTAAGTTGTCTTGCAATTTGGGCGAGAATTTTGTGATCACTCGAACAATATATGATTGTGTTTCTATTTACCGTGAGGCAGATTGGGAAAAATATGTTGAAAAATTAGAAGCGCTTCCAAATTACAAATACGGAAATCTCAAAAGGTTGATTTATTCCAGAACACAGACAGCTTCTATGGATTCTCAGGGGAGAGTTTTGTTGCCTGTAAAGCTCCGAGACGATTTGGGTCTTAAAGGCGAGGTTGTTATTGTTGGTAACAATACAAGCATTGAAATCTGGGCTAAAGACAATTGGGTTAAAATGGAAAAAGAGCTTGAAGAAAGCGTTCAGACAATAGAGTTTGGCGAAGGAGTTGATTTATAATGGAATTTGTTCATTACTCCGTTATGCTGAACGAAACCGTTTCTGAAATGAAAATTGTTCCAAATGGAATATATGTTGATTGCACCTTTGGCGGTGGCGGACATAGCTCCCTTATTTTGTCCCAACTTGAAAAAGGAAAGCTATACGGTTTTGACAGAGATTACGATGCAATTATGAACGCTCAAAAAAAGTTTTCTGATGACCGTCTATGTCTTATTAACGAGAATTTTGTCAATGTTTCAACAGAAATGAGAGAAAGAGGCGTTTTTCAGATTAACGGTGCTTTGATTGACCTTGGCATTTCCTCTTATCAGATAGATAATCCCGAAAGAGGATTTTCATACAGATTTGATGCACCTCTCGATATGAGAATGGATCACAGGGATTCCCTTACGGCGTATGATGTTATAAACGGTTACAGTAAGACGGAGCTGATGCGAGTTTTTACTCAGTATGGAGAAGAAAGGTTTTCTCCGCTTTTTGCGTCTGTTATAGAGAAAAAGCGAGAGATATCTCCCATAAAAACAACGGGAGAACTTGCAGATTTAATACGTTCAACCGCTCCTTGCAAAAAACCGTCTGAAAAGACAGATTGTGTAAAACGAATTTTTCAAAGTGTAAGAATTGAAGTAAATGACGAGTTGAAAATCATAGAGAATACATTGTGTAGCTTGTTTGATATGATAGTTTCCGGTGGACGGCTTGCGGTTATCACATTCCATTCTCTTGAAGATAAGATAGTAAAAAGGACTTTTAAAAAGTTTGAAAACCCATGTGAGTGTGATTCCCGATATCCATGTGTATGCGGAAAAACACCTATTGGGAGAATGGTAACCAAAAAACCAATTTTGCCATCGGGAAAAGAGCTTGAAGAAAACAGCCGTTCTCATAGTGCAAAACTCAGAGTGTGTGAAAAGCTATAGATGTTATAGCTTTATTTTCGGGAAAGGAAAAATAATGGCTGAGAAAAAAGTTGCAAAAAAAACAACTTCAAAAAAAACAAATCAAGTGTCGGTTTATGAAGAAAAAAAGGCGAAACTGACAAAAAAATCACAAACTGCCGGCTCAAGTATATCGGTTGTATGTGATGGTGAACTTGTTGAAACCGAAGTAAGCAGTTCTATATATGAAAGAGCGTTCAATAAAAACAGTGAAATTGTTGTAAAAAACAAGAATAAGAAAAAAGGTTATGCACCAACAGTTTTTGCCATAATTTTATTTTCAGGACTTTTGCTAACTAATGTATGGTCTCAGATAAAGCTGGATAAAGTTAGTAATGATGTTGCTGTAATGAACAGACAGCTTGCAGATTTAGAAGCTATGGAGGAGGAATATACTCAGAAGTTGGCAAAGAAGAACGAAAAAGCTCTTGAAGATGCGGCAGATTATATTGAAAATGAAATTGGAATGGTAAAAGGCGATTCTGCAACAACAGTTTATGTTGAATTGCAGCTTGATGATGAAACCGTTATTATCGAGAAAGAAGAAAATAAAAACGGTTGGACAACCCTTCTTTCAAGCGTAGGAAGATTCTTTAGCGATTTATTTGATTGAGAAGCGTTGCAGAAATCAAAAACATTGTTAAGATGAGCGTTTGAGTTTTCATTCAAACAAATGTTGCAGTTTAATTTGATTTATCATTAGTTTCATATTCTTGAATTTTCGGAATATATATTTTATAGCCCTCTGTTTATTGAGAAGATCTTCCCCACGTTTATAAATGATAAGGTGGGGAAGTTTGATTATTTGGTTGGAGAATATATGAGTAAAGATACTAACACAACAAAGATGCCACACGACGGTGGCGAAAAAAAACAGCAAGACGGACGTACTGCAAAATATGTTCCGAAATCCTCCGGAAGCAATGGCGGTCAAAAAAAGCCACAGGCAGAAACTGCTCAGTATGCTCCCCGTAAGAAAAACGAAGCTCAAGGTGAAACAAAAAACTATCCTGCAAGAAGCGGTTCAACTGCAAGGAAAAGATCTGTGCCTTCAAACGGTGATGGCTTGCCTTTAAAGGTTAAAGGCGGAAAAAAACTGTCTGAAATCACAGAAACCAAAAATAAAAATAAGAAAAAAAAGGAAAAAGTTTTGAAAGAGCATAGCAAAAATGCTCTCGATTTAAGAAAAAATTTCGTTCTCGTTGCTATAATGCTTATGTTCGCATTTTTGATAACAGTTCTTTATTCGTTGATGATAATTGATGAAAAAGGGCTATCGCAAAAAGCGTCGGAACAATATACCAGAGAGCTTACTCTTCCCGCAAAGCGAGGAACTATATACGACAGAAACATGAATGTCCTTGCTATGGATTATACGGTATACGAGATTTTTATTTCCCCGAGAGACATAAAGACTCAGATTCAACGGAAGCTTGTTATTGATGGCTTGGTTGACATCCTTGGAGTTGACAGGGAAATGGTTGAAGAACGTGCCGACAAAAAAAACACTATGTATCAGGTTATTGCAAAAAATGTTGAGGAAGAAAAAGCAACTGAGCTGAGAACATACATATCGAAGGTTCTTGCAAGAACAAGAAGCTATGAAAACCCCAATGGAATAAACCTTTCCAATATTATCAATTTAACAGAGGGCACAAAGCGGTATTATCCGTACGGTTCTCTTGCTTCCAATGTAATCGGGTTCGTAAGCGGTTCCAGCACATCAACAACAGATGTTGGCGTTTGCGGAGTAGAGGCAACTTATGAAAAGGTACTTAAAGGCGTTAACGGAAAAATCGTAAGAGCCGCAGACGGTCAGGGCGGAGACATTGCCTATAAATTTGAAACATATATAGAAGCGCAAAACGGAAAGAATATTGTGCTTTCCATAGATATAACAATACAGGCAGTTCTTGAAAAATATCTTGAAGAAGCATATTATGATAACAATAAACCCACAAATGGTGTTGCTGGCGTTATAATGGATGTAAACACCGGAGAAATTCTTGCATCTGCCAAATATCCTTCTTTTAATCTTAACGAGCCAAGAGTTCTCAATGTTATTTCTCAGGCGAAGTATGACGGAATGTCTTTTGCTGAGAAGTCATCATACCTCATTGGTAAGGTTGGTAAAGAAGAATTTGCAAAATTGACAGAAGAACAAATTGAAACATACTCTCATCTCTATATGTGCATGGATCAGTGGAGCGACAAGGTTGTTATGGAAACATATGAACCGGGTTCAACCTTTAAAATAATAACAGCGGCGGTTGCTCTTGAAGAAGGAGTTGCAAACCTTAACGATACATTTGTTTGCACAAGCAAGCCGATAACTGTTGGTGGATGGCCTATCCATTGTCATAAATCGGGCGGACATGGTTTGCAAAACTTTGGTCAGACCTTGCAGAATTCTTGTAACCCTGCGTTTGTTACATGGGGACTTGACATTGGAAAAACAAAGTTTGTTGATTATTACGAAGCGTTTGGCTATACGGATAAAACGGGTTGCGATATGTATGCAGAGTCGTTTACCGTTTATTTTGGCAATTCTCCCGGAGCTCAGTTTGAAGAAACAGAGCTTGCAGTTTATTCGTTCGGTCAGACCTTCAGAACAACTATGATACAGCAAATAAGAGGTGTTTCAACCGTTGCCAATGGAGGAACTCTTGTAACTCCTCATGTTGGCGTTGGAACTTGTGATATCAACGGTAATATGACAGAGGAATATACCTTCAAGTCAACCCTTCAGGTAATATCTGAAAGCACATCAAATGAGATATTGAAGATTTTGGAAGAGGGTTCAACTATGGGAACAACCAAAAACGCAACCGTTCCCGGTTATTCCATTGCCGCTAAAACAGGAACATCTCAGAAAAGAGATATTAAAGACGAAGAGCTTTATATCGGCTCTTGCGTTGCGTTTGCTCCCGCAGAAGACCCTCAGATAGCAGTTTTGATTGCTATAGATGAACCACGAGGACCTGATTTTTACGGTGGTGTTATTGCGGCTCCTGTTGTTTCAAAAGTGCTAACAGAAGTGCTTCCTTATTTAGAGATACCAAGAAGTGACGAAAATGCACCAGAAAGTGTTACAGTTGGGGATTATCGCGATAATTCCGTTGAAGAAGCAAAACAAAAGATTGATGCTTTAGGGCTTTCTTGCAGAGTTATCGGAATGGGTTCAACCGTTGTTGAACAAATGCCGAGAATGGGAGAAAAAGTTACAAACGGCGGAACAGTTATTCTCTATACAGAAAATGCAGGAACAGAAGAAGTTGTTGTTCCAAACCTTTTGGGAAAAACTCCTGAATCGGTTAATAAAATACTTTTAAACAGCGAGCTTAATTTACATCTCACGGGAGCATATAACTCTGATTCAGATGAAGCACCTGTTGCGATTTCTCAATCAGTTGAAGCAGGAACAACTGTTCCAAAGGGAACTGTAATTGAGGTAGAATTTTTTTACAAAGGAATTGTAGGATGAAATATAATTCAAAACAAGTTGCAGAGCTTCTCTGCGGTGATATAAGTGAAGATTTTAACAATGAAATAACAATTACTTCTGTTTTGTCTGATAGCAGAAAAATAGAAGGCGATGGCAACCTTTTTATTGCCCTTAAGGGAGACCATTTTGATGGCCATGGCTTTGTTGCGGAAATAACTTCATCGGGAAAAAACTTTGCACTTATTGAGGATTTATCCTTTGCAGGAAAAAATACAATTTGTGTTCCCGATGTTAGAAAATCTCTTTACGATTTTGCAATTCGTTATAGAGAGGAACAACTAAAAGATATACCTTGCGTTGCCGTAACGGGTAGTGTTGGAAAAACTTCAACAAAAGAATATGTTGCCGCAGTTTTTGGGCAGAAATATGGTATATATAAGTCCCCTGGAAATCAGAACAGTTACACAGGATTGCCTATGGTAATTCTTAACTGTCCTGATGATGCTCAGTATATGGTAACAGAGCTTGGGATGAACACAGCGGGGGAAATATCAAAGCTCTCTCATCTTGTTAAACCCAATATTGGTATAATTACAAATATTGGTTGGTCTCATAGTGAGTATTTAGGCGGTAGAGAGAATATATACAAAGAAAAACTTGATATCACCGTTGGTATGAACGGCGGAACACTCGTTGTGAATGATGACGATGATATGCTTTGTAAAAATATAGACCGTGGATGCAGAGTTGTTCGTTGCTCGGCTGAAAACAAAAATGTGGATTTTTATTGTAATAATATTATAATGAAAGATGGTAAAACATTTTTTGAAATCAACGGCAAAAAGATGTTCATAAATCATGTTGGAGTTCACAGCGTTAAAAATGCAACTCTTGCCTTTGCCGCAGGTATTTGTGCAGGGGTTCCCGAAGAAGAAGCCGCCGCTGGGCTTGGAATGGTTTCTGCAAGTGAAAGCAGAATAAAGCGCAGAGACGGAAACGGTGGTTGCGTTGTTATTGAAGATTGTTATAATGCGGCACCCGAATCAATGAGAGCTGCTCTTGATTACCTTAATAATTGCAATGGTTTTAAGGTTGCTGTTCTTGGAGATATGCTTGAACTTGGGGAATTTGCTCCTACGCTTCATAAAGAGGTTGGAAAATACGCTTCAACTTGTTGCGATAAGATAATATGCTTTGGAGATTTTTCAGAGTATATCAGAGATGGAGCGAGAGAGGGCGGAGCGAAGGACATAACAGTTTTTGGTTTTAATGATCGTGAAAAATTGATTGAAACCGTAAGAGAATTAGCCGATAAAAATGTTCATTTTTTGTTTAAAGCAAGCAATAGAATGAGGTTCGGTGATGTAATTTCCCAAGCAATGCTATAAAAATATAATAAAATAAACGATAATAATCTGGAGTTGGAATGGACTTAAAGATAAAAACGACCTTTGCATTTGTTATTGCTTTTGTAATATCAGCGGCACTTCTTAAAATATTTATTCCCGTTTTAAGAAAAGCAAAATTGGGGCAAAAAATTTTGGAAATAGGTCCTTCATGGCATAAGTGTAAAGAAGGAACTCCAACAATGGGCGGCTCGTTTTTTATAATCGGCATATTTGTTGCAAGTGGAGTTTTTCTGTTACCCAATGATTTAAAAAAAGGAGATTATCAGCTTCTGATTCACCTTCTCTTTGCTTTATCATATGGATTGGTTGGCTTCATTGATGATTATGTAAAGCTGTTTAAAAAACGCAATAAGGGCCTTAGCGCAATACAGAAATTAGCAATTCAAACAATAGCAACAATCTTATATCTGTTTTTTCTTAATAAATTCGGATATGTTGATACAACGATAAATATTACATCTGATTATACTATTGATTTGGGGATAGCTTTTTATCCTATATGTGCTTTGGCAATTATGTATCTTGTGAACTGCGCTAATTTAACAGATGGTATAGATGGTCTTGCGGGAAGCGTTTCAGCAGTTATTTTTCTTTTCTTCACATTATGGGCATATAGGGTAGGCAACGAAAAAGAATCATTGTTCGTTCTTTCTGTTGCTTGTATAGGTGCAATGCTCGCATTCCTTGTTTTTAATTTCCATCCTGCAAAGGTGTTTATGGGAGATACAGGTTCACAGTTTTTGGGCGCATTGGTTGTTGGTATGTGCCTTTGGATGAATGCAGGTGTTTGGTCTGTAATAATATGCTTCATATATTTAATTGAGGGAATATCAGTAATAATACAAGTGGGTTCTTATAAGCTAACAAAAAAGAGAGTTTTTAAAATGGCACCAATACACCATCACTTTGAAAAAAGCGGATGGAGTGAGGTAAAAATTGTTTTCGTATTTTCTGCTTTGACTGCTCTGTTTTGTGGCTTAACATATTGGCTTTATGCTCTTTAGGAGATAAAATGTTAGAAAAAAAATCAAACTCACAACAAAAGAATATGCCTGTGAAAGCAACAACGGAAACTCTTTTAACAGAGTCTGCCAAAGTTGAGGCAAAGCCAACAGAAAAAATTATCAGAGTTATAAGTGGGGTAGATAAACCTTTTATGATTCTTGTTATGGTGCTTGTTGGATTTGGTATAATTGCCGTTGCAAGTGCAAGCTATTCTTATGCAGAAATGACTCAGGGGGATAGCTATTATTTCACCAAAAAACATATTGCATTTGCTATAGTTGGCGTTGTTTTTATGTTGGGACTTTCATATTTTGATTATAGGTTTCTCAAAAAGCTCGCTATTCCTGTATGGGTTGCTTCAATTGTTTTGTGCCTTGCTGTTTGGACACCTTTGGGACATTCTAGCGGTGGCGCAAGAAGATGGCTTAATCTTGGACTTTTCACTTTTCAGCCGTCTGAAGTCTTAAAGTTTGGCGTTATACTTATGTGCGCAAGGTATGCGGCTAATGCAAAGGAAAAAATAAAGCGTAAAAGAAGTATTGTTTTTTATATGTTAATTGTTGGTGTGAGCATTGGTGCGCTGGTTATACAGCCCCATCTTTCCGGCTCAATAATTATTTTCGGACTTGTATTCTGCATGATAATTATGAGTGGTGTAAGATTAACTGTAATTCTCCCATTGGTAGTTGGTGGCATTGCAGGCGCGGCTGTTGCATTAACAAAGTTTTCCCATGCATTGGCGCGTCTCTCTGTTTGGTATGACCCTTTCGACCCCCTTTATTTTAAAAATGACGGATGGCAACCTGCTCAATCGCTGTTTGCAATTGCATCAGGCGGACTTCTTGGCGTTGGATTAGGTCAAAGTAACCAGAAGGACGGATATATTCCAGAGCCACAGAATGACTATATTTTTTCTATTATATGTGAAGAAATGGGTTTTATTGGTGCTGTTGGCGTTATACTTGTTTTTGCCGCTTTGATATGGAGAGGAATGTATATTGCCAAAAAAGCTCCAACAGTTTTTTCATCACTTTTAGTTGCAGGAATTGTTTGTCAAATAGCAATTCAGGCATTGCTTAATATAGCAGTTGTAACAAATACACTTCCGAGTACAGGAATAAGTCTCCCTTTTTTAAGCTCGGGAGGAACATCACTAACTATATTGCTTGCTCAGATGGGCTTTGTACTATCAGCATCAAGACATTCAATAGTTGAACAGGGGTAGAAAATGAATAAATCAGATAAAAGAATAAGAGTTGTTTTTTCTTGCGGTGGAACAGGGGGACATATCTATCCTGCGATATCTGTTGCCGATTGTATAAAAAGTAAATTCCATAATGCGGAAATACTTTTTGTTGGTAGCAAAAGGGGTATGGAAAAAAAGTTGGTAACTGAAGCAGGATATAAAATTGAAACCATTGATATTCAGGGCTTTACAAGAAAATTAACATTGTCAAATATCGCAACAGCTTTTAAAGCAATGACAAGCGTTGGAAAAGCAAAAAAGCTAATAGGTAAGTTTATGCCTGATGTGATAATAGGAACAGGTGGATATGCAAGCTATGCTGCTGTAAGAGCAGGGGCAAAAATGGGTATACCAACCGTTATTCATGAGCAGAATGCTTTCCCTGGAATGACAACAAGAAAGCTCTCAAAATGTGCAGATAGAGTTTGCCTTAGCTATGAGGAAAGCAGAAAGTATTTTGAAAATGCTGATAATAAAATTGTTTTAACGGGAAACCCTGTTTCTCCAAAGCTGTATGATTATGAATATGCTTTAAATCGTGCCGAGCTTGGGATTGGGAAGGATAAAATTTTTGTTTTATCTTTTGGTGGAAGTCTTGGAGCAACCTGTATCAATATGAATGTGTTAAATATGGTAAAGGAGCTTCTTGAGTCAAACCCAAATATTATTTATCGTCATGTGTCGGGAAAACGGGATTATGAACAATGCAAAGCCATTGTTCGGGAAAATGGTCTTGATAAGATTCAGAATTTTGAAATGCTGGAATATATGTATGACCTTCCAAAGCAGATGTCTGCGGCAGATATAGTTATTTCCCGTGCAGGTGCAATAACAATAACTGAAGCCGCTTTCCTTGGGAAAGCAACAATTTTGATACCGTCACCAAATGTTGCTGATAACCATCAGTTTAAAAATGCATCGGTTCTTCAAAATGCTTCAGCGGCAATTATGATTGAGGAAAAGAATTTAACTCCATCAATGCTTAGAGATACAATAAACGAATTGGTAAAAAATCCCGAAAAAAGAAAATCACTCTCTGAAAAAATAAAGGCATTTGCAACCCAAAATGCAGTTGAACAAATTGTAACAGAAGCACTGAGTTTAATTCAGTGATTATTTGAAAATAGAAGATGCAGAAAGGAGATGAAAGTGGACGCTTCTTTGGCGAAAAGGCAAATGAAATGAAAGATGAAAAAACAGGAAACAGCAATTACTACGATAAAGTAAACGAAACTTATGAAATAGAAGAAGCAAGAAAACGAAAGCTGAGACGTAGAAAGCTAAGATATATAGCTATTGTAACGGTTATGGTTGGGGCTTTCATCTATATATGTTATCAGTATCTTTTTGGAATAACTTCAATAGAAATAACGGGGAATAGTCATTATACAGTAGAGGAAATATCTGAGGTGTTTGGTGTTTCAGTTGGAGATAAGCTCTTTAGTTATTCAAAGTCTGAAAAAGAAAACCTTATATTGGAAAAATTTCCATATATTTCAGAATGTACAATAACAAGAACATTGCCTGAGAAGGTAACTGTAACTGTTAAGGAACGAGAAGCAGCGATGTATACATTGATATCGGGTAAGTATGTCCTTTTTGATGTGGATAGCGTTGCTCTTGAAATATCGGAAACTCCGAGAGATGACCTTTTGTTTGTAAACTTTAACGAAAATATAATAAGGAAATGTATTCCGGGAGAAGAAATTGTCTTTTCGGATGAGAAAACAAGCGTTGGATTAAAAAGGGTATATACTGCTATTCAGGAATCGGAAATAAGAACTGAAATTAAGTATATAAATGTTGAAAGCCGATTCGACTATTATCTGCAATACGAAGAAAAATATAAAGTATATCTTGGTGATAGCAATGATTGCCCTTCAAAGCTGTTGTTTCTTCAG
>JAZNIJ010000232.1:0-5258 GCA_045577455.1 Eubacteriales bacterium | reverse complement strand
CAAAACCCCTCAGTTTCAATATTTTTTAAATGCATATCTCCAGAAGAAAATAAATATCCATCTGCAACGGCTTGTTTATAAGTATATATATACAGGGGTATAAGTCCTGAAAAGAAACCTTTATGTAATTCTTCAAAATTGCTGCACCCTAATATAATTGGTTTCTTGTTTGATTTTTCGAATAAATACTCTGGTGTGTGCTCTGCGGATTTGCAAACTATACAGTCAAACCCTTTTATAATATTTTTTCTTCTTATATACTTTTGATATGTATCAAAAGTCAAATTACATATATGCTTCAAGTTAGATTCTCTTGAATATAGAGATATAAGTTGTTCCTTTTCTTCAATTGTTCTCGTCAAAAATAATATATTTTTGTTCTGATATTTGCTGAATAATTTTTCGACAATATTTAAAAGTATAAAATTAACACCTATTCCAGTGGGTAACGAAATCCATCCTATATTGTACCCATTTAAAATTTTATCTGTAACCTGTGTTACTATTTCTTGCTGATGTTTGTTCAAACTAAAATCTTTCATCAAGGTTTTCCTCCTTGCCAGTTAATATAAAATTTTATTTAAAATCTATAAAAACATTGTCATATACAATGGCAAATAAACAATGCCATTTTCCTCTTTTAAATCCTTTGTATGAAGAACATATGGAATGTTAGTCTGCTCTTTATATTTGTTCATAAATTTTTTGATAGATGACAGTGTATATCTATTACCAGATTTAACTTCAATAGGCGAAATGTTGTGCTTATTCGTAATTTTGCTTTTTGCAATCAAGAAATCTATTTCCATTCGGTCTTCTGCTTTTTCTCTTGAAGATTTAGAGAAGAAATATAGCTTATGTCCTGCAGCAGTCAACATTTGTGCAACAATGTTCTCCATAAGCATACCGGAGTTTACAGATAGCTTATCAAAGAGTAACTTTTTATAGATTTCTTCGCTGACAATTCCGTTTTCATCAAAGGCGTGACTTATAAGCAATCCTGTATCTGCCATATAGCATTTTAAGGTCTTTCTTTCCATATTCATCTTAAGACCAATATTGGGTTCTGAAGAATTATAGCAAGTGTTAACAATCATAGCATCATCAAGCCAATAGAATGGTTGCTTATATTCGCGCATTCTTGCAGAGGGTTTTATATCGCTTAATTTAAATTTCTTTTCATGCTTTGAAAGCTGTGCCGGAATCTCATCAAAAATTGCTTCAATTTCAAGCTCATTACCATCGGAGTGTTTCATAATATCTTCTCGGTATAATGTTAAAATATTCCGCTTGGTAATATCAACTGCTTCAAAATCTCTGGTTTGAATATATTTCTCAACTGCCTGTGGCATACCGCCTACAATCATATACTGACGGAAATAATCCATAGCCTTGCGGTGGAGCATCTGTCCCATAGGTTTTTTCTTTTCAAAGCAATCTCGAATAACAGGCATTAGCATTTCGTTATCCATTGCCCATAAAAACTCCTCGAAATCCATTGGATACATTCGAATATGTCTTTCTTCCGATGGAATAGTAATGTCCTTTACATTTTTGCGGATTGACATCAAAGAACCGGTTTCAATATAATCATATCGTCCATCCGCAACCAAATATTTAATGGCAGCTCTTGCCTTGGGGAACATCTGTACCTCATCAAAAATGATAACACTTTCACGGTCATATAACTTGATATTATAATAACTCGATAGGTACATAAAAAGGGTGTCTAAATCATCAAGATAATTAACAAACAAATTACATACATCATCATTAACCTTGTTGAAATCGACAAGAATATATGATTTGTAATTTTCTCTTGCAAAATCTTCTGCAATATAACTCTTTCCAACACGGCGAGCACCATCTATTAAAAGCGCAGTATCGCCATTTGAAGTATTTTTCCAATCTAATAATTTATCATAAATTTTCCTTTTCATAGTTGCCTCCTACACAGAAACAAGATTTATACAGTAGCATTATATCACGAAATCAAGATTATTGCAAGTGTATTATTGCACAAAAACAATATTTTATTCATAATTTATTGAATATTATATAAATTCATGGTATAATTCTGGTAAGAATTAAGAAAGGAGCGATTACTTGAATGAATATACAACAAATTGCTGAAAATATAAATAACATAAAAAAGCAGGTCCAAAAGAGTACATTTTCGTATATGATGGATCCAGATTGTACAGAAATACTAGATCTCCAACTAAACGGCTACATAAAAGCTCTTAGAACATATTGTCTTACTAATGCAATGTCTGTGTACGTACAAGAAATTGATAATATGCTACCAATAGAAAGAAATGCTATAGAATTCTTTTGTTTTTGGGATGGAATCGAATCTCAGTTGCTAGAATATGAAAAAAACTATAGTGGGAAAAGAAGATCTCAAGTCATATATTCTATAGCGTATGAATTACAGTCAAGTATGACTAAAAAGCAAATTGACGGATATTTAAATGGATTTGGTATCGAAATTTTAGATACAAGCGACATAGTATCTAGCAAACGCTATATGTTGAAGATGTTTTAAAAGATGCGGATAGCATTTGTATACTAAATATAGCAAAGGATCTTAATCTGCTGTCTCCTGATATTATTGAAACAGAAATTGGAGATAAAAGTTCTCATGAATTTGTAGAACAACAAATATCAAAATGCAAAGCGAAAATGAATGCAAAAGATTTTGATGGGGCAATCACAAATGCAAGAACTTTAACGGAAGAAGTTCTGCTTTGTATAGAAGAGAAAATAGAGGGAAGCAGACAGGATTATGATGGAAATATAGGAGCTTTATATAAAAGAGTCTCAAAGCAGATTAATATGTATCCGGATGACTCTAAAGTGAATAACTCATTCAATGAGATTCTGAGAGGTTTTTTATCTATCATTAATGGTTTTGCAAGTCTTTCCAATAATATTGGAGATCGACATGCAACAGCAAAACATCCTGAAAAGCATCATGCTAAAATTGCTGTAAATGGTGCTATGATAATATGTGAATTTTTAATTGATAGTTTTGAATATCAGCAACAAAAAGGAGTGTAAACCTTATGATATTTTATCATGTTTCAAGCTTAGTACAAGAAGGAATGGAATTGAGTCGATATTCAAAAAACAATCGATGTTTTTGTGAATATGCGAGTAATTGTTACGCTACATGCTATTCTGAATTTCTAAAATATTATAATGAGTTTAAAGCATATGACATATATCGTATAACTAAGCGTGATGAAGCAAAATGGATTTGTGAGACAGTTTTTGAATCTGTTAGAAAAGAAAAATACTGTGATATGCCAAGTAGAATATGGGGAATTTATCTTTCCTCGACATTAGTTGAGGCAAAAGAATTTAGAAATAATTATCGTGATATAAGTAAGGCTCATATATATAAAATAGAAATACCTGAAACCATTAAGGTTTGTTCATTTGATATGAATAAATTTACATTGGCTGATGAGATGATTAGGAAAAATGAGTTTGATGTTGAATCATATAAAAACGCAATAGATCTTGCAAACCAATATTGGTTAGGTTGTTATACGGGAATACAAAATGAATACCTGGCGGATTGTACGGTTATTGTAGGGAAAATGATCGAATAGCATTAATATACATACCAAAATATAATACGCCTTAAACAAAGAAAAGCGAGAATAGGATTTTCGAAATTGAATCCCATTCTCGCTTTCTTTTTATACATAACCTTTTCGTATTATAGATAGCATTTCATCTCCTGAAATTATTCCATTCTTATAATCTCGCTTAGCTTTAGAATACTTTTTACTCCACTCTTTGAAATCCTCTTCAGATATATCTTTTTCTGACTCCTGTCCTGGTAACTTATCTAGCGCACGTGACATTCTTGAATACATTGTATTATAAAATCCTTTGGCGATTCTTAGCGGATCATTTTCATCGCCAAGTGATTCCTTATATGTATTTATGTGCCCCATTTCACTACAGCGTTTTCCGTCCTTGAAAATTCTGTCGCAGTATTTCCTCTTTCTGTTATCTTTTAAAACAAAATATTTTCCGCAACATTTACACCTTTTTACTTGTTTGCCGTTTTTCATCATTTGCATAAACTCAAAATAAAATAATTCTATCACACTTTCAATGATGGTGTAGTTCATTACGGAAAGGTTTTTGCCGTTCTCTTTCATAACATCAATCGGGTCAATTTTTTCTTCTTTTTGATTTTTCCCTCTTTTCTTTTTGTCAACAGCGTGCAACGCATATCCGCTGTTAAGTGCTAACAAATTAAATGCAGGATATTTTGATAAAAATTCAAGTAATCTTTCTGAAATATGCTTTTCAGGTATACTATCTTTATCTAAACAAATTTTGATTGCATCCTTGAAAATGCCCTGAATTATTAAAATGTCCCCCAAGTGTTTTTGAGCATTTAAAATATCCTGTCGTTGTACTTTTTCTAATAATACTGGGTCTGCTTTTACTTCCGGTGTATTTGAACGGTAAAAATCATCAGCAACCGTAAACGAAGTAAAAACATATGCTAATAAATGTTTGCTTTGCAATAACCCGGCAATATTAAAAACCGCCTCTACACACAGTTCGCCATAATTCGTTGGATAATATTCCATCTTAGTGAACATATCAAGTCTTTCTTTATAATCCCTTAAATCAAGCTCACAAAAATTAACCAGTTCAACTCCTGGGCACGTTTCCATATAAGATGACACCTTATCTTTTTCTTCGTAAAGAATATAGCATACAGAACCGTCTCCGTCTTCAAAAGCTTTTACATGAGGAAATCTGTTTTCGTAGAACATATGGCACTCCTTATGCAGATAATACATTTTATTAAAATAAATTTTTTGCAATTATCTATGTAAAGTTAAAATTAGATTTTATATAATTGTATCACAGATAACGGATTTATTCAACATCTGTTATTTGCAAATTAAATTTGTATTCGGCGGTCCGTAAATAAAATTTAAATACGAAAGGAAGTGACAGAATTAAAAGAATCAATCTACAAATCCTATGATGAGCTGCCACTGTTTCTGAATGCAGATACAGTTGCAAAAGTGCTCGGAATTGCAACTTCAACTGCATATGAATTGATGCATGAAAATGATTTTCCGTCGCTGAAAGTTGGGAGCAGATTGATTGTTCCTAAAGAGAATTTCAAACAATGGATTGAGACAAAAATTAATGTTAAGTAGGAGGTGAATTTACACTATGAAAACATA
Source organism: Eubacteriales bacterium (assembly GCA_045577455.1). Taxonomy (GTDB): domain Bacteria; phylum Bacillota; class Clostridia; order Oscillospirales; family CAG-382; genus SIG653. The sequence continues at coordinate 24 of JAZNIJ010000232.1, read as the reverse complement.
TGAATTTAAAGATTATCTGAAGAG
>JAZNIJ010000231.1:0-6685 GCA_045577455.1 Eubacteriales bacterium | reverse complement strand
TATATCATTGTTTGTTTAAAAATGCAATTGTTATTTTTAAAATGTATTTTAGGAATTTTATAATTTATAATTTGGTGATTTTATCAGATTTTATCATTTAATATATTATAGATAAAATTATTATGCGTTTAGACGCAAAATTAAATGTCAAGCAAGATTATAATGACAATCAAGATTAAAATAATTAAAAATCAAACTACTAAATACAATAATAATATTATTATTTCTAAGTTGCTGATAATGGAGTTGTTAACAGCGTTATTTTAAATCTTGTTCCAGCGTACGAAATTCATTAGTTTCAAAAAATTCTGTTAAAGTAATTCCCAAACCGTCGCAAAGCATTTTAATTGTAACTATTCCTGGATTTTTACTCTTTCCGTATAGAATATTCTTAATGGAAGAAGGTGCAACTCCTGACTCAATAGCGAGCTTGTGAATCGACATCTGCCTTTCGTCGCATAGCTTCATAATCCTGAATTTTACTGCTTCATAAGTATCCATCATTATATCTCACTCCACATATGTATATTATTTAACCTAAAAATACTTACATAGTTCTTTATAAAATTATTATATACTTATAGTCTTGGCAAAGTGGGCTATATATGATACAATATGAGCTATAAATAGCCCCATATTTGCAAAAAAATTTCAAAATTATGCTACCAGCATAAGACTTGTGGAAATTTATATGTTAAAATAAGGAGTAAGTTAAAAAACATTTATTTTCACAGAAAACCTCTGATATCTGAATAGATATTCTGCTCCAAGGAGTTTGATGTTTAAGCAAAAAAGTATAATCTTATTTCAAATGAAAAAAGCAATGGAAAATATCGATTCAAAATTTATCATCCTAATAATAGAACTCAATCATTGGGTGTCTCACCTTGGTATTCCACCGCTGAGGAATGTGAAAATGCTAAAAACAAGTTTTTGATTTTAATCTATACTGAAAAAATTGAAAATTCAAACGAAAACTATATAAAAATCCAACGAGAAGCGGAGAAAAGTACCAACAATTCGAAAGATAATATTTATAGATATAAATTTTATTATTATGACAACGATAAAAATCTGATTTTTTATCGAAAAAGAAGTTTTAATAATAAATATAATTGTATCAAATGTTTATCTTCAATTTATAATGCTGTTAATGAGAATTATAAAAATTTATAAAATTTTTTTACTGACACATTGTAAAAACATATTTTTAAAACTTATTTTCTAGATTAAATCTTAATTTATAATCAAACACATCATAATGGATAATTCCAAGATGATGTGTTTTTATTATTGCACTTTATATTTGTTTTTAGGAAAAGGGTGTGGGGAAAACGCCTTTTTTCAAAAAGGGTTTTCCCCACATAAATACAGATATTAAGTCTATAAAGTAACTTATTTGCTCATTGCTTCCTGAACAGCAACTGCACAAGCAACAGTCATACCAACCATTGGGTTGTTACCTGCACCGATGAGTCCCATCATTTCTACGTGAGCAGGAACGGAAGAAGAACCGGCAAACTGAGCGTCGCCATGCATTCTACCCATTGTGTCGGTCAAGCCGTAAGAAGCTGGGCCTGCAGCCATATTATCTGGGTGAAGTGTTCTACCTGTACCGCCGCCTGATGCAACGGAGAAGTATTTTTTGCCGTTTTCGATGCACTGTTTCTTATATGTGCCAGCAACAGGATGCTGGAATCTTGTTGGGTTGGTGGAGTTTCCTGTGATGGAAACGTCAACACCTTCGTGTGCCATAATTGCAACGCCTTCAAGAACATCGTTTGCACCGTAGCAACGAACCTTTGAACGGTCGCCATCGGAATATTTCTTTTCACGAACGATTTTGAGTTCTGTTGTATAGAAATCGTATTCTGTTTCAACATATGTGAAACCGTTGATACGGGAAATAATCATTGCTGCATCTTTTCCAAGACCGTTAAGGATAACCTGGAGGGGTTCTTTTCTAACCTTATTTGCTGTTCTTGCGATACCGATAGCACCTTCAGCAGCAGCAAAGGATTCGTGGCCTGCCAAGAAGCAGAAGCACTTTGTATTTTCGTCGAGAAGCATTGCGCCCAAGTTACCATGGCCCAAACCAACCTTACGGGTTTCAGCAACGGAGCCGGGGATACAGAATGCCTGCAAGCCGATACCAATTGTTTCAGCAGCTTTTGCAGCTGTATTTACGCCTGTTTTAATTGCAATAGCAACACCTAATGTGTAAGCCCAAACAGCGTTATCAAATGCGATTGGCTGAACGCCTTTAACAATTGCCTCGCAATCGATGCCTTTAGCATCGCAAATTGCTTTAGCTTCTTCTAAAGAGGCAATATCATATTTTTTAAGGCATTCGTTGATTTTATCTATTCTTCTTTCGTAACCTTCAAATTTAATCATTATACATTACCTCCTTAATTATTCTTTACGTGGGTCAATATATTTAACCGCATCGTCATATCTACCGTAGGATTTGATATTCTTTTCATATGCTTCTTTAGGGTCAACACCGTCTTTAATCATATCCATCATTTTTCCGAGATGAACAAACTTATAGCCGATAACCTGACTATCTTCGTCAAGACCTAAAGAAAGGATATAACCTTCTGCCATTTCAAGGTATCTTACGCCCTTTGCTTTTGTTGCAAAAATTGTACCAACCTGAGAACGGAGACCTTTGCCCAAATCTTCGAGAGAAGCACCGATTGGAAGACCGCCTTCGGAGAAAGCTGTCTGTGTTCTACCGCATGCCAACTGTTTGAAGATCTCACGCATTGCAACGTTGATAGCGTCACAAACGAGGTCGGTATTAAGAGCTTCGAGGAGAGTTTTTCCTTGAAGGATTTCTACCGCCATAGCTGCAGAGTGAGTCATATCTGAGCAACCTGTTGTTTCAACAAGAGCTTCTTCGATAATGCCCTCTTTAACGTTGAGAGTAAGTTTACACATACCCTGCTGAGGAGCGCACCAGCCAATACCGTGAGAAAGACCGGAGATATCTTTAATTTCATAGGATTTTACCCATTTGCCCTCTTCAGGAATGGGTGCAGGACCGTGCTTGGGGCCTTTAGCAACCACGCACATATTTTCTACTTCGTGTGAATAAAGCATTTTTTGTTTCCTTTCACAAAAATTTATTTTTTATTATTTTATTATTTCACAATAAAGAGTACCAACTGCCATAGCCGCATTAGATTCGTCGGTATCGATATGTACGGCAGGAGCGAAATTCTTATTAACACGAACAACTGTGTCACCAAAAATAACAGATCTTTCTGTATCGAGCTTAATGCTTACAATCTGTTTATCAGCAACGCCCAATGCTTCAGCAGATTCGGGATCAAGGTGAATATGACGTTTTGCGGCAATAACACCACAGTCAATTTCAACTTCGCCGCAAGGGCCAACAAGCTTAACGCCGGGAGTACCCGCGATATCGCCTGATTCTCTAACAGGAGCCGCAATACCTAAAGTTCTTGCATCTGTTAAAGAAACTTCAACCTGCGTTGCAGGACGAACAGGGCCTAAAATACCAACATTTTTAAGCTCTTTCTTTGGGCCAACGATATCAACTCTTTCGTTGGTTGCAAACTGACCCGGCTGAGAAAGCGCCTTTTTGAAGGTAAGCTCAAAGCCCTTACCAAAAAGAATTTCAAGATGTTCTTGAGATAAATGAACATGTCTTGCGGAGGTTTCAACAAGGATTTTGTTTTCCATAATTTTTCCCCTTTAACTATTTATTATTTTTAAAAAAATTGTACCGATTTAAACCGAGCAAGAGGATTTCTACACAAAACCTCTTTCTTAGAATGTATTATACTACATTTTTCCTAAAATGTAAACACCCTTTACAATATTTCTTTTAAATTTTTAAGCAAAATCTTGTTAAAAGTTTTTATCAGACCATATTTAAAAAAACTGCTCTGAGGATATAGCCCCAAAGCAGTTTTATCACAAACTGATGATATTTTACAGATTAAGAAAATCAGCTCTGTATTTAACACCGAAATATTCTGCAAGAACTTTCATTTCTTCGTCCTTAATCGTATTAACTCTTGGAAGATGAGCTGTGAGCATATAAATCTGTGCGGCTTTCTCAACAGTTTCAATAAGTCCAAAGGTTTCGTCCATATTTTTTCCCGCACCATAGATACCATGCATTCCCCAAACTACAAGGCGGAATTCTTCCATTTTCTTTGCTGTTGCCTCACCTATTTCATTTGTGCCGCAAAGCATCCAAGGAAGCACGCCAACACCGTCAGGGAAAACAACAATACATTCTGTACACATTTCCCAAAGAGAATGGGTGAACTTCTTTTCGTCCAATTCGTGAACGTAATTCATAGCAAGGGTATATGTTGGGTGGCAATGCATAACAACTCTGTTTTCAGGGTCTACCTTCAAACGGGCGGCATGGCTCATAAGGTGAGCAGGAAATTCTGATGTGAATTTACCACCGTCTTTAAAGCCCCAAAGCAACTCGACATTTTTACCGTCTTCACAAACTCTGACAATACCGAGGTTTGTTTCGGGATCATCAATAACATTTTTAAAGTATTTGCCCGTACCTGTTACGATAAAAATTTTGCCAACAAGAGAGGGTGCGTTAAAGCTGATTGGAATTGTACGGATAACACAATCCAAGTCGAGGTACTTCCCTACTTCCTTTTCATCAAGCATATAGCTGATATTTCCACCGTTTCTTTCGTCCCAACCCAAACGGTACATATTAGCGGTTGTGTTCATCATTTCACGAACAAAGGGAGCATTTATAACATCTTTTTTTACACATTTAGCCATTATCTGTTTACCAACACTTTCTTTTCATATTCTTTAATATCTGCAAGGTAATCTGATTTAACGCCTTCTCTTCTGAGATACTCTGCCCAGATATCTCCCATAGGAGCAGTTTTCATTTCTTCTGAAATTACCATAATATCTGTAAAGTTGTTTTCGTCCTGAAGCTGTGCCAATTTCTTTGAAGGTTGCAAAAGAGCGAAAAGCAAAGCTTTCTGAACATTGCGTACACCTGTTACCCATGCAGAAATGCGATTAATTGATGCATCGAAATAGTCAGTTGCAATAAATACTCTATCCAAAGCATCGTTTCTTACGATTTCTTTTGCAATTTCTTTTGTTTCATCATCAAAGAGAATTACATGGTCTGAGTCCCAACGAACTGCTCTTGTTATGTGAAGAGCGATTTTTTCGTTAAAGAGCAAAAGCGATGAAATTTTATCCGAAACGACTTCTGTTGGATGATAATGTCCGTTATCCATAAGAGGAGTGATTCCCTTATAATCGGAATAAGAGAGACAGAATTCAGCAGAGCCAACAGTATAAGATTCAAGACCGATACCGAAAACTTTTGATTCCAATGTTACATATACTTTAGATTTATCATAAGGTGTATCGAGAATTTCATCAAGAGATTTCTTAAATCTTGCACGGGGAGCAAGACGGTCTGCAGGAATATCCTTGTATCCATCGGGAATCCAGATATTCATAACGCAAGGCATACCTGTTTCTTCTGCAAAATATTCCGAAATTTTAAGGCAACAAATTGCGTGGTCAACCCAATACTTACGAACAGTTTCATCGGGTGAAGAAAGAGTTAAACCGTCTTTTACCATTGGATGTGAGAAGAATGTTGGGTTAAAATCAAGACCGATATTTCTTGCTTTTGCATATTCAACCCATTTTGCAAAGTGTTTAGGTTGGATATTATTTCTTCCTGCATCATCATCGATTATTGCATAACAAGCGTGAAGACTTAACTTCTTTTTACCCGGGCAAAGCTCAAGAACTTTATCAAAATCTGCCATTAACTGTTCAGGTGTTGTTGCTTTTCCGGGATAGTTTCCCGTTGTTTGGATACCGCCCGAAAGAGCTTCTTTGGAATCAAATCCAACAACATCATCACCTTGCCAGCAATGGATAGAAACAACTACATCTTTCAATGTATCAAGTGCTTTTTCTGTGTCAACACCAAGGTCTGCATAAATCTTTTTTGCTTCATCGTATCTGCTCATTATAATGTCTCCTTTATATCAAAAGAATTTTTAATAATATCTCTTGCAGTTTCAAGAGTTAAATTTTTATCAAGATACATAAACTGAGAAACTATATTTCCTGTTGCGGTTGCTTCAATTGGGCCTGCAAGAACTTTTTTTCCTGTTATTTCTTTTGTAAGCTGATTAAGATAACCATCCTGACAGCCACCGCCTACAATATTTATACAGCTTACTGTTTTACCTGAGATTATTTCAATTTCCTTAACAGCAACATCATAAGAATTTGCCAAGGATAAATAAACTGACTTAATTACATCGGCAAGAGGAAGCTCGGGTGCATTAAGGTAAGACCTGACTGCCTCAATCATATTTTCGGGTGCCACAAATGATGGGTCATTAGGGTCAATCAATCTGTCAAACGAGCTTGATTTTGCCATTTCCATCATTTCATCAAAAGAATATTTCTTTCCCGTGTTGCGACGGATGGACTGAATAAGCCACATACCCATTATGTTTTTAAGGAAACGGAAGCGGTATTCTATTCCGCCCTCGTTTGTAAAGTTTGCCTTGAAAGCTTCCTTACTCTGAACAGGATTTAAGTTTTCTGTTCCGATAAGACTCCACGTTCCCGAAGAGATATAAACTCCGTTTTCAGGAATTGGGCAAGCGGCAAC
>JAZNIJ010000230.1:0-2278 GCA_045577455.1 Eubacteriales bacterium | reverse complement strand
TGAATTTGATAGCTTCTATGATAGCAAGATAGGAATCTCTTTTACAGCAACGGGGGCCACCATTTTTGCCTATCGCATCTAATGCTCTTGCTGTCATTTGGTTGGATAATCCCCAGGCTTCACCTGCCAAAGGAGTGGCTTTCAAGGCAATGGAGATAAACATTCCCGTGCTGATGCCTGCACCGCACGCGCCCCAAAATCCGCACGCGCCGCCGGGGACTTGCTTTCCTCTTTTCTGCATTTCTCCAAGTGCGGACGCGAGATCAATTTCACCGCCTGCGTTTTTGTAAGCCGTCAGAAGCGCCGAGCCGACCATCGTATGATGCTCGGGGCCGTGCATATGGCAAGACGGCATACTCATCATTTCTTCTAAAATCTCAATCGGATCATTGGATTTACTGTTCAGACAAATTGCAATAATACTGTCCATTCCGCTTGTATGGCATTCATCGCAGACGAAATGACCGTTGACACATCTTGTTTTGCTGTTTTGCTTTTTGTGGCAAAGTTCGCACTCCATTACTTCATCGGTATCCAGATATTCTAACGCTGCCTTACAGATTAAGCATTCTTCATTCATTTATATTACCTCGTCAAATTCAGGTTTGTCGAGTTGATTATATCACATGCATATGTTAAAAACAACTAAACCTTTTACTCTCAAATGCAAAGCTTTCTGAAAAACATAGTGCAAAACTGCATGGTATGTGTTATTATGAAATGGGTGATGAAAATGACAACAAAGGAATATCTCAACCTGATAGATAAAGTAAATGAAAACGGAAAATACAAGGCTGATTGGAGCTCTCTGTCACAGCACAAAGTCCCCGAATGGTATATACACGATAAATTAGGTGTATTCATTCATTGGGGGGTATATTCCGTACCTGCCTTTGGTTGCGAGTGGTACTCAAGAGGAATGTATGAAAAGGGGTCACGTGAATTTGAACATCATAGAAAAACCTGGGGTGAACAAAAAAATTTCGGCTACAAAGATTTTATTCCAATGTTCAAAGGCGAAAAATTCAAAGCTACCGAATGGGTTTCGCTTTTCAAAAAAGCAGGTGTGAAATATGTAATGCCCGTTGCAGAGCATCACGACGGTTTTGCCATGTATGATACGCATTTTAATCGCTGGAATGCGAAAGAAATGGGACCTTGCCGTGACATTATAGGTGAACTGAAAACGGAGTGCGAAAAACATAGTCTGGAATTTTGTGCATCATCTCACCGTGCAGAGCATTATTTCTTTATGAATCCCGGCAGACTTTGCGAAAGCGATGTGAATGATGAAAAATATTCCGATTTTTACGGCCCTGCAGTTTACTGCGAAGAATTTGATCCCGCAATAATCCACCAGACCACTGCCGACACTTATTCAACGGGAGCAAGTACACAGTGGCTTGAAGACTGGCTTGTCCGCACCTGTGAATTAATTGATAAATATCAACCGTCTGTTCTTTATTTCGATTGGTGGATTCACAACCATTCGTTCAAGCCTTATCTGAAAAAGCTTGCGGCATATTATTATAACCGAGCTGAAGAATGGGGCAAAGAGGTAACAATCAACTATAAGCACGAAGCTTTTCCACCGAACGTTGCAACCTTTGATGTTGAACGCGGCGCTCTTACAGGCATTTCGCCGATTTACTGGCAGACAGACACAGCAATCGGAAAACATTCCTGGGGTTATCGTTTTGATAACGAATACAAGAGTGCAAGGCAGGTTATATGCGATCTTGTTGATATTGTCAGCAAAAACGGAAACCTGCTGATTAACATCGGTCCCAAAGCTGACGGTACGATTACCGATGAAGAAACCGAAGTTCTTCTCACAATGGGCAAATGGCTCTTAGTTAACGGCGAAGGAATTTACGGCACAACGTTCTGGAAACAGTTTGGTGAAGGCGAAGTCAATGCAGTTGACGGATTTTTCAAAGATGGTGATGAGAAGCAGTTTACAACCGAAGATTTCAGGTTTACATATAAATACGGATATCTTTATGCTTTTCAGATGAGGCCTTCAAAAACTGTAAGTATCAAAACTCTCAAAAAGCATATTCCTCACGATTATCTTATCGAAAGCATCGAACTTTTGGGCAGTGATGAAAAGATTGACTATTCAAGAGATGAGAATTCTCTTAAGATAACACTTAAAACCGAAATCCAAAATGATTTGCCGATTTGTTTCAAAATAAAAATCGGGTAAATTATATGTTCTCCATATACTTTTACAATTACATACATGTAAAAAACTTAACTGCATACAAAGAAAGGG
>JAZNIJ010000229.1:0-7303 GCA_045577455.1 Eubacteriales bacterium | reverse complement strand
ATGAGCGGCGGCGCTGCTGAGGATATTCTGGCAAACATCGAAAAAAATGGCGAGCACATTGGCGAAAACTATGCAGCCTTTATGCGTAAGAAGATAGATGGCGGACTTTCTCCCAATGTAGATTATTTGCGTTCAGGATATGATTTGGCGATTGGAAAGAGCCTTCTTTTCAATACACCTTTTTACGACAAGCTTATTCCGTATGCATTTTATGCAGTTAACAGATGTTTGCTTTCCGGACAGAAAGTGCTTGTTGTTATGGGAAGACATGGAACGGAAGATGACCTTATCAAATGGTGTCAAAAAGGAATAACTTCCGTAACAAATGTTCCTAATTTATACAAGATTTCTGTTCTTTCAGGAAAAAAAGCTGATGAAGATAGCGCTGACATCGGAATTATATCAAGATCAGGAGTACACGACCTTGATATCCACAAAGCGAATATCAGTTTCCTGAAAAAAGTAGGCTTTGTTATTATTGTCGAGCCTTCAAGACTTGTTACCACAGCACAGATAGGTTTAAATCTTTTGATAAAATGCTGTGGTGAAGATAATAAAATTACCTTCTGTTCTATGGACAGAAACTGTGATGGTCTTGTCGATTCACTATCACATATCTTAATGACAAATATTACTGAAGTCTCAGCAACAGAATATCCACACGGAATGAGTTCGTTTATGTGCTGGAAAGCTGATGATGAATATCTCCAGCATAGATTATTCCCGGGAGTATCAAGATACTTGGGACTTGGTACAGAATTATCATTTGTTGCACTTAAAAATCAAGTTAAGCAAGCTGTATGGTATGGCGGAGATGCTTATCCGGTTCTAGATGCTCACTGGATTTCCAAGCAGTACTATTATGATTTCTTGAAGTATGCCAATTTGCCTACTACTCAGGAAAGCTTTGACCAATATTTTAAAACATCATTCAATATGTGCAATGAATGCGTGAGTGATTATTCATATGTAACTGTAGAAGATGACAGAAACAACCTTTTTGAAGCAAGAAGAAACTTTGCAACAATTGCAGAAAATCAAGGCTTTGTAAATGTAATATCATCTGAATATATGCTCAGAGAATATATGGCTGACAACACAGGAATCTTCACCGCAGATGCAAAGGCAATTCCATACATAACAGCAGATTATGCAAGAACCAAGCGTAACTCTGTACTTGCACTTTGTTTGTTACTTTGTGTTGGACACGTGTCTGAAAAGGACCTTAAGCGCAAATTGTTACTCATAGGCGCCCCAAATGATAACTGTGATGAAGCGCTCTGGAAAGAAATGTGCGTTCTTTTCTCCTCGGGTGATAGCAGTAAGGTTGATAAAAGCGGTAATCCTGTTATTGTGATTGACTACATTGATCAGGAAAAGAAACTTGAGTTTGAGAAAGAATCAACTATCATTTTCAAACGCGAATATTCTGTTGATAGCGGAAAATTCGAGAATGTATATACCATTGAAAACAAGGAATTAGCCGACATTATCTTAGACGACCTTCAGAATGCAGGCTACATTGCAGAACTTGAAGGAAAAGATTATTATATCGGAACAGAGCTTAAAGGCCATGTTTATCAGAAGTATTTGCCTGGTCAGTTCTTTACATTGAATGGTAAATACTATGAAATGATTTCAACCACAGCGGATAATAAAATTATGGTTCGTCGTGCGTCAGAACATATCAACGGCAGAATATCATACAGACAAGTGCGTAAGTACACTTTGGATAAAATCAGAAATTCTGAAGATATGGGAACGCTTAAAACTATCAACAATATAGACATTCATTATCTGTATTCTGACTTTGAGGTTGAAACCAGCGGTTACTGGAAACTTAAAGCATACAATGATTTTGAAAATGGCTCATTGGTAGAGATCAATGCGGTTCCTGTACGTAAATATTTCAATAAGCAGATTTTAAAACTGGATTTCTCAAGGTTTGGCGAAATGTTTACCGACTCAGTTAGAAAAACACTTACAGTTTTGTTAAATGAAGTGTTTGTGACATTGTTTGCGGAAAATCAGCCATTCATTTCTGCTGTTACTTTGGGTGAATGTGATATTCCTGCTACATATAGTTTAAGTGTTAATGAAGATGGTTCTAATTTCGATAAATCTATATTCATTATAGAAGATAGCCAGCTTGATATCGGATTGTTGGTTGCAGTTGAGAGAAATCTTGACAGAATTATGCAAATAATTTCTGATTATCTGGCATGGAATCAAGAGAAAATCGAAGCTAAAGAAGAACAAGAAGTTATAACATATGCTGAAGAACAGCAGGAGGAACAAGCTAAATCTGAAACTTCAGAAGGTGAAGAAACAAACACCGAAGAAGTTACAGAAGAAAAACCGCCAAGAAAGAATCCGTTTACTAAAATTGGCGGTTGGTTTAAGTCTATCTTCAAAAAGTCAAAGAAGGAGCCTGCTGTGGAAGAAACTTCAATTGAAGAAATTCCTGAGGCTGTAGAAAATCAACTGATTGATGCTCCAGCAGAAGCTCAAGAATCGGGTACAGACACCGAACAGATAAATCCGGAGACTGAAGAAGTTCAACCAGAGACTGAAAAAGAGGCGGAGGTGGTATACAGTGAGTGAAAATAAAGTTTTAAATGAAGAATTGGCAGAAGAAGTTGTTCCTTCTGTAGAAGAAGCAATATCTGATTCTGACGTTAACAACGAAACGGAAACCACTGCTGAGCCTCAACAGGTTGACACGGTAGTTAGTAATGTATATTCTGAGAATTACTATCTTCTCTATGGCAACAAAGAGAAAAATTATCTGGATTTAGATGGTACAAGAGAACTTCTTGGTGCACTAGGATTTGATGGCGGAGAGTTAAGACAAGCCCGAAAAGGTAGAGATACTTTTGAGATTTACAAAGGTGTAGAAGAAGATAATAAAAATCATATGTTTTGCTCTTATTGCGGACTTGAAATATCGGGAGTCGAATATCAAAGACTCCCGGATGGCAGATTGCGTTGTACCTCCTGTAGCAATACCTTGGTAAAAAGTGAGATGCAGGAATTATGTGATAGAGTAAAAACAAATATGGAAGCATTTTTCGGTGCTGCAATTAATGTGCCAATACACATTGAAGTTTTAGAGGAACGTAAGCTCAAGAAGAAAATCAAAAAGCCTTTAAGCGTTGTAGATGACAAGAGCATACTTGTACTTGGCGCGGCTGTAAACGATAAAAAAGGATATAAGATTTATCTGGAAAATGGTGCACCTCGAATTTCAGTTATTGCAACATTTGCACACGAGTTAACTCATGTATGGCAGTATATCAATTGGGATAACAAAAAAGGATTTAAAGTGTGCCCAAAGGATAAACGCCTGCTGATATATGAGGGAATGGCAAAATGGGTAGAAATTCAATATCTGTACCTTGTTGGCGAAACAGCTGTTGCCAGACGAGAAGAATTCATCACAAGAAACAGAAACGATGAATATGGTGTTGGATTTAGAATGATTGAAAACAAATACCCTCTCTCTTATGGAACAATAGTGTGCGACAATGCACCATTTACTAAGGATGCATATCCGATAGACTAAATAGAAAAACAAATCAAACAAAGATGTTTTCAAACATCGAAAAGAAGGAGATATTATTATGGCTATTATTTCTTGCCCTGAATGTGGAAAACAAATTTCTGATCGTGCGATAAGCTGCCCCGATTGTGGTTGCCCTATAAACGAGGCACCTGCTGTCGCTAATCAAACTGATGTTTCAAAGGAAGTTGAACAGTTACTTGTTCTGGCACGTCGTTCCAGAGAATCATCTGACAGTACTAATGCAAAAAAATACTACGACCAGATTCTGTTGAAAGCTCCTGGAAACTGGGAAGCTATTTTTTACAGTGTATATTACGAAGCTATGTCATGTAAAATTATGAACATTGGCTCAGCAGCGAATTCCGTTGCTAACAGTATTTACAGCACATTTGCAGCTATTGGTGATTTGGTTGATGAAGACGAAAAAACAAAAGCAATAGATGATGTTATTTCTTCAGCCCTCACAATCGGTGTGATGTTTGTATCAAGTGCAGTATCTCACTATAATCAGTTCTCTACAACAAACAATGCATTCAGTGAATGTGTAAACAGAGTCGTTTCTGTAGCATCTATATATACTGAGATAGAGGACGGATTGAAGAAAGTTTTCCCTGATAGGAAAGAACGTATTGCACAACATCAAAAGGTGTATTCAACATTTTTGACAAGTAATATAAAATGGTTCAATAGAGATTTTGTAACCACAACACTCAATAGGCTTGGAGAAGAAATTAGAACGGTTGATACGACATTCGAGACACCTGTTCTTCCAGCTCAGACAAGTGGATGCTATGTTGCAACTGCTGTTTATGGATCGTATGATTGTCCTGAGGTATGGACTCTTAGAAGATACCGTGATAACACGTTGGCAGAATCAATCTTTGGACGAGCATTTATTCACACATATTATGCAATAAGTCCAACACTCGTTAAATTGTTTGGCAAAACACAGTGGTTTAAAAATCTTTTCAAGGGAAAGCTTGACAAGATGGTTAAGTCTCTTAATGAAAAAGGTTTTGAAGATACTCCGTATGAGGATAAAAACTGGAAATAATTAAACTAGAAAGAAGATGTTTCTATGGGACAAGCACCAATCAAATGCCCGATGTGTGGCGAAAATGAAAAATGGAGGCTTATTGACTCCTCTAAAGAAGATTTTAGCTTTGGCAAGGCATTGGTTGGTGCTGCTCTGATAGGTAAAGTTGGTGTGTTGGCAGGATTTATAGGGAAAGACAAACATTGCTATTACTGCGGAAAGTGTGGGTTCAAACATGAATACGATGCATAGAAAATATAAAATATTTGCTCTTTTAATCTGCTTGGTTATTTCATTTAATGCATGTACAGCACAGGATACAAATCCGGCTTACACCGTATTAAACAATAATGTACCTCAATTTGAGAAAAATGAAATTACGACAGTTGCATTTGAAGAGTATAGTGAATTAGACGAATTAAAGCGCTGCGGAGTAGCTTTTGTATGCATTGGCGAAGAAATAATGCCAACTGAAGAAAGAGGCGCCATAGGCCAGATTAAACCGTCAGGATGGCAAATGGCGAAATATGATATTGTGGATGGTAAATATCTTTATAACAGATGTCATCTCATTGGGTATCAATTATCAGGCGAAAATGCCAATGAGAAAAACTTAATTACCGGAACCAGGTATATGAATGTAGATGGTATGCTACCTTTTGAAAATATGGTAGCAGACTATGTGAAAGAAACTAAAAATCATGTTATGTATAGGGTAACGCCTGTGTTTGAAGGCGACAATCTTCTTGCAAAAGGTGTGCAGATGGAAGCACTTTCAGTTGAAGATGATGGCGAAGGCGTATCATTCAATGTGTTTGTTAATAATATTCAACCTGGTGTTGAAATAAATTATCTAGATGGTACAAGCAAATTAAAATCAGAGAGTGATTCTGAAGAAGAGCCGAAACAAGAAAATCAAAATATTCAAAACGAAAATAACGATACAATATATATTTTAAATACAAATACCATGAAGTTTCACAATGAGGAATGTTCTTCCGTTAAAGACATAAAACCTCAAAACAAAGAAACTTTTAATGGTACAAGGACATGGTTGATAGACAATGAATATTCGCCATGCGGAGTGTGTAATCCATAGGAGGGGCTTAAGTCATGAAAATATTTAAAATGTGTGCTGCGTTAATATTAATAATAGTGTTAACTGTTAGCATGTGTGCGTGTGGCAATCAAAACAATGAAATTAAAACACTTACCAAGAACTTCGAAAATTCGTGCAATAAGCTTGATATGAATGCAATGCTTGATTGTATAGATCCTGATATCAGTGGAAGTGTAAAAAAATTAACCGGTCTGATAGGTATGTTGTCAGACAAGGACACAGACGAACTTTTAGACAGTTTTGCTAAAGTGTTGTTCAGCGAGTTGCCGGAAAATTCAAAGGAATTCTTTTCTTCTATCAAAATCAAACTTGATAATATACAAATAGACGAAGACAGTGCATCTGCCACTGCTGAGATTACATATGAGATTTCGGGAGAAGACAATAAATCAAACGCAAACTTTGAATACACTCGTGTTGATGAAAAATGGTATATATCAAATCTTGATATAGAATAAATAAAGGAATGAGGAGAACAGCATGAAAAAACTATTTAAATTATTATTAACCATTATTTTTATCTGTGCAATCGTTTATTTTGCCCCAAAACTTATACATAAGTGTGATGATTGCGAAGAATGGTTTGTAGGGACAGGTTATGAAGCAAATGTAATAGCAGATGTTATAACAGATGATGATCAGACTATCTGTAAAACATGCGCAGAAAAACAGCACGCAATCGAAACTACTCTTGGTAAATCATTAGATGATTACAGAAAGAAATTGTTTGAATAGACATAACTGGAGGTGCTGCAGATGAAAAGAATTATTAATTTGTTTTTAGCAATTACTTTGATTTTAGCGATGGTATCTATGCCGGTATCAGCTGAAAGTAATATCACTATTTATGTAAACGAAGAGATATTACAATGCGATGTTGCTCCTTATATTGAAAATGGAAGAACAATGGTTCCTATGAGAAAAATATTTGAAGCCTTAGACGCTAAGGTGGATTGGGAAGGAACAACTAAAACAATTACAGCCACAAAAGGTGATGTTGTAATAATACTTCAAATTAACAATTCAACAATGAAAAATAACGGCGTTGACGAGGTTTTGGATGTGGCACCGGTTATTATAGGAAGTTCTACTTTTGTACCAATCAGAGCGGTTTCACAAAGTTTAAAAGCAAATGTTGAATGGCTTGGACATAACCAAAGTGTTTATATTAATTCTCCGGAATTATTTAAGCAAGCAAGTGATAGTATTACTAAAACCGTTACGATGTACGCCGCTGATGGAAGAACTATTGATGTTTCAGAATCAGAAATAGAAGCTTATAAAAATGTGGGATGGTATATAGAACCGGTTACACAGATGTATGCATTAGATGGCAGAACAATATATGTTCATAATTCGGAAGTTGAAGCGTATAAGAATGTAGGCTGGTATTTAACACCCGTTACAACTATGTATGCGCCCGATGGAAGAACTATCGTTATTTCGCAAGATGAGATAACTGCTTATGAAAATGTTGGTTGGTATCAGACAAGCTCTGAAGCACAGGCGGCCAATAAGCCGGCAAACAGCTACCAATCAAGTTCGTCTAATAATAATTCCGGTGGAAGAGCCGTATATAGAA
>JAZNIJ010000228.1:0-9042 GCA_045577455.1 Eubacteriales bacterium | reverse complement strand
AATTCGATTCATTAAATAAGGTTAATCCTTTGGATTTGTATAGCAATTCTAAAGTTGTATATTCGATATAAAAAAGTGAAGGAGAAATGAGTATGAAAAATAAGGTTGTAGTTAAAAAGGCAAATGATGAAATTAAATTTTATCTCAAAAATGATAATGGTGAATTTTGGTTATTTACTCAACCATTCTCAAAAGGTGTTTATGAGTGGTTTAAAGATGGACGTTCTGAAAATGAAATTTTAAGGTTTGATAAGTGGAAGAAGAACAAAAGACTTGGAGATACAGTGCAAAGAATACCTCGTGAAATTAAGTATGTTACTAAGTATGTTATCCCGTATGAAAAAGCAGCTTGATTAACAACTCAAAAATGTAATGTGAGGTTAGATTTATGAAAAAACAGGAAGAAAGAAAACTTAATGTATTCCGAATCTTTTTCCAAACGGTACCTATCCTTTTTGCATTTGGAATAATCATTGCATTTGAAGGCTATGATTTGTATTTTGCTGATTTTGATTTGTCTTTTGGATATGTAGGTTCTTTTCTTGTTGCAATATTGGTTTGCTTTATAATGCAATTGTTTATAAACAGAAACCCTATGTTAAATAACACAAAAACAGGAATTGTTGCAGGAGCTATATTAACAATAGAACTTTTATTGTTTTTGTTATTTGCCCAATATCATTTATTGCTTACAGGAGTGTTTGTTGTTGCAACAATATTATTCTCGTCTTGGCTAACTGAAAAAATCATTTGTATTAACAAGGAAAAAAGAAGAATTACCAAAAGATTAAAGAAATGGTGTATAAATCGTTCTCGTTCATTGCTTACATATGTGCTTTGTATTGTGTTGATGCTGCCTTCCGGAATAGGCTTCTACGAAGAATATTATAAGTATTCTTTGTCTTCTGAAGAATGGGCGGCATTCGTTGAATGGTTCAACGAAGATAGCGAGGAAGTGGAAAAAGAAGAAAAAGTAGTTATTCCACATGAGGACAAAATTGCTGACTTACTTAGATGGGATAAGTTGAATGTTGCAGAAAAGGAAAGAGTAATAAGAAGCGTTGCTCTTATTGAAAAAGAAGAACTAGGAATAAGTAATGATGTTGCGATTACTGTCTCAACTGAAAAAATGTCTGACTACACTTGCGGATATTATATAGATTCATCTAAAGAAATATTTATTAATTATAAATATTTAAATGAAGGAGAACTTGAGGATGTCTTGCAGACGATTCTCCATGAAATGCATCACGCTTTTGTCCATTATACAGTTGAAAATATTGATTATGAATCTGAATTAGTGCAAGACAATTACTACTATAAACAAGCACGAGAATGGAAGGAAAATACCGTAAACTACATATCTTCTGGTTCAAATTATGATGAATATAGAAATCAACCGATTGAAGCTGACGCGAGAGCCTATGCTGAAGAAAGGGTTCAGTATTATTTAAAATATATAGATGATAATTCAAGTAAAAATTAACTTGAACTGAATTCCTGTTAATTAGTCAAAAAACATATAAACATCTTGATTTGGGAGCCGTTTTCGGCTCCTTTATTATTTTGAAAAAGGGTTTCCACAACTGTTGGTTGAGTGTGATGTAGAATAAAGACACAAGGTTGAGAGACCTAATAAACAAAGGAGAAATAGTTATGGAAATTTTTGAAAGACTTGACACAATAAGAGGAACGGTAATCGGATGTAATGAACATGGATGTCGTGTCAGAGACGATGAAACAGGAAAAGTAGTTTTTTATTATGGAAATGGTTACAAAGGAGATAGAGT
Source organism: Eubacteriales bacterium (assembly GCA_045577455.1). GTDB lineage: Bacteria > Bacillota > Clostridia > Oscillospirales > CAG-382 > SIG653. The sequence continues at coordinate 7,252 of JAZNIJ010000228.1, read as the reverse complement.
TCAGCTTTCAATAAAAAGGATTGACCTTGAACGTCAGAGAGTGACTTGTGTATTGGAGTCAGTTTTAGAATATGCTGATTATGTAGCTTGATTAACCGTTTACACAGCTTAACAGAGTCAATGCAGTACAATAAAGTTAACAAATAAAATGTAAGGAAGAAAAGAAAATGAAACATTCAAGAGATCGACCTATGTGTCTAAAGAAAGGCAATGAAACAAAATAATATTATTTAAGGAGAATGAATTATTATGGCAAAAATAAAAAATGTCAAAAGGATTATTTCTATAGCACTTGTGCTTGTTACAATTTTAAGCACTTTTGCGATTACGGCAAGTGCAGCATCTACGACAGCATTTGATATTCTGTCGAGTTCAAAATATGCAAAAACATATACACTTTCAAGTTCGGGTAAAACAATTCCCTATACAAGCAAAAATTTGACTACACGTGGTACTGTTACATATGGTGCATCATCTTCTTCCTATATTGATAATAGTTCCGATGAGATTTATATTCTTGATGTAGGATGTACAAATGGAAAGTATTGGGCGTATGTATCTTATCCAACATCATCAAAAAGAGTGAATGCGTATATTTATCTGTCAGCTATTACTAAAAACAATGGTAATCACAATAAATCAACAAGCTCAGGTAAATTTTACTGTTCAACTCGTGAAAACAATTCGACTAACAGTAGCTATTATGTTGCTAATGGTGACACAGTTTATTTGGTTGCAACATCTTCATCGAAATATCAGATACTTTATCCGATCTCCGGTGGCAAGTGGCGTCTCGCTTGGTGCAACAAGTCTGATTATCAGAAATATTGCACAAAAGGTGAAGTAGCAAAGTCTACTTCAGGGTTAACCGATGTAACAGCATACTTTGCAGGTCAGAAAATAACAATAAAATCTGTTCAGAACGGTAAATATATTTGTGCAGATGCAGATGTTTCTAACACGCCTTTAATGGCAAATAAATCAAAAGCCTCTACATGGGAAACATTTACAGTTACATCCTTGACTTCTGATGGTTGGGTAGGATTTAAATCTTTAACAAACGGAAAATATTTAACCGCAAATCGAGATGTAAACAACACACCTGTGAGAGCATCCGCAAGTAAACTGCAGTCTTGGGAGTGTTTCCGTATATATCAAAAAGGTAATGACTTTTATATAAAAGCACAGGTAAATAATAAGTGGCTTTGTGTAAGAGTGGATATGAATGGTGCTCCGGTTCAAGCTTATGCGGGTTCACCTTCGTCTTGGGAGCGTTTTTCTATCAATGTGAATGGACAGGGACAGTATGTATCTTTTTCAGAGATAGTTAAAACAGCAACTGAAAATGGACTTAAAGCAAATAGTTCCGCATTTAAAGCCTTGTTATCAATCAACAGTAAGTATGCTTCTAAATTAACAAGCTCACAGAAAAAAGGTGCCGTTGTGTTTATGTTTGAGGGTGTTGGAAACAACAATAGTGCATCAAAAAGAATGAATGCAATGTGCGTGCTTGTGAAAAACGGCGATATTGCTTATTTGAATCGCAATTGTTCCACGATTCCCGATTATCCCTTTACTCCTTCCAAAAACGAAGGAACTCCTATGCCTACTTTGAAGTCAGGTATATATACTTTTTCGACAGTAAATCATCAAGGTAAGTATGCTGCGTTAAATGTGAATAATGCAAATGTTGTCAGATTTAAATCAAAGACTTCTTTTTACAGCAGTACATCTTCTGCTATTAATGTGCATCGCCGTAGTTCTGATAGCATAGCTTCTTCTTCAGCAGGATGGGTAAATTCCGCAGGTTGTTTGCTTATAGGTAAAAGTGGAACTGGAACTTCAAACGAATATGCAAAATTTATAAAGACTTTAGGTATCGTTGGAAGTAATGCTTCTGGTAATTCAAAGTATTCAACATCTATTAGCGGTAAGATTGTAGTTGACAGAACATATGCAGGAACATATCTCTCTAATGTTGGGTATAGTTCGAATGCAATATCGACTATAGGATGATAGACATAAGCCTGTATCATAGAATAAAAATAATATGTATTTTTAAAAAAAGTAGTTATCTTTAATAGGTAACTACTTTTTAAAAAAAAGAGTTTCCACAACTGTTGGTTGAGTGTGATGTAGAATAAAGACAGAAGGTTGAGAGACCTAATAAACAAAGGAGAAATAGTTATGGAAATTTTTGAAAGACTTGACACAATAAGAGGAACGGTAATCGGATGTAATGAACACGGATGCCGTGTCAGAGACGGATGAAACAGGAAAAGTAGTTTTTTATTATGGAAATGGTTACAAAGGAGATAGAGTTCAGCTTTCAATAAAAAGAATTGACCTTGAACGTCAGAGAGTAACTTGTGTATTGGAGTCAGTTTTAGAATATGCTGATTATGTAGCTTGATTAACAGTTTACACATCTTCATAGAGTCAATGCAGTACAATAAATACATCAAATAAAACAAAAGGAGAAAACGAAATGGAGTATTCGAGAGACCGGCCTTTCATTAAGGATAATATTTGATTAACTAAATCCACAACTTGATATTTAGTGTGTAGTACAATAAAGACAACGAAGAGAACAAAGGAGAACAAACTATGAAACATTCAAGAGACCGGCCTGTAATCAGGAATAAATACAAAAACACTTTAAGAGAGTGAATAAAAGAAAGTGAGGATAAGAAATGCTTTGGAAAATTATTTCAACAACAGTATATTTCATATTTGCATTCAATAATTACTCTTATTAAGAAAGGAGACACTGATTATGTGGGGAGCAATTTGTTCGTTTGCAATTGGATGGGCGTTAAAACACGCTGTATCAGGTACATATAATTACTTTTATGATATGTATCATTAAATTAAATTAGATTATGTTGCCGAGTTGTTCGGCAACATAATCTAAAGCCCGAACACTTATAACTATAATAAATTAAGGAGTTTTCACTTATGAAAAAGAATATCACTAAAGTTTTATCAATCGTTCTTGCAATTATCACAGTTTTTTCAACAAGTGCAATCGGCTTGACTGCTTCAGCAGCAAGTAATACAAGTTATTCAAGCTATAATGCTCCTGAGAATTCAGGTGACTATGCATATTGGAACGGTTCAAAGGTTGTAAAATCAAGCAGCACAACGAAAGACGAAATTCGTTGGATTCAGGCGGCAATCAATAACTGCATTGCTAACGAAGGACTTAAAACATCATATATATCAGTTGATGGTTCGTTCGGTCCAGGTAGCAAGACAGCAACAATTGCTTTTCAGAAGGCTGCAGGCTTAACAGCGGACGGTTCCTTTGGCCCTGCTAGCATCAAGAAAATGAAGAGCATCTTAAGTGATGGTAAGAAAAATTCGCTCAACCCTGTCTCTACAACAAATAACGGAAGCTCAAAAACACTTTCAATCAACTGGAATTTAATCAAAACGACAGGCAAACAGGGCTCAGGTGAAAAGAACTGTCTTTGCAGAGCACTTGCTTACAGTAGAGATATTATTGATGGTTCTGCACACAAGTGGACAGAATATAGCGAAGGCTATCTCAAATCAGCAGGTAGATACAGTTATACTGCTGTTTGTTCCAAGGCTAGTTATTCAAAGAAGACAAGCACAAGTCAGGCTACTGTTTTCAAAGCAGTTTATGATAATATAAATAACGGCAAGCCTGTTGTTATCAATGTAGATGATGGTGCAGGAAAACGTTCCACAGGATGTCATTATGTAGCAGTTGTTGGATATAAGAATGTTACAGATTCATCTAAACTTTCTGCTTCAAATTTCTTAATCATTGATTCTGTTGGAAATGGTGGTTATACAACTGAAAACCTTGGAAGTTTGGGATATTATCTTCTTAAGAATTCAAGCGGAAGATATACCTACTATGTTGACTAATATTTACAAAAACTTAGTGTTGCTCGTAAGAGATTACGGGCAACACATTTTTTAAATAACGAAAACCACAGCTTAAGTTCTTTGTCATTCTATAATAAAGAAAACAAAGAAAAGGAGTTAATAAAAATGAACAAATGGACAATTGAGAAGATACAGGAGTTCTATACATATCTTAATGAATATTTCGAGCTTTCAGTTAATCCTGAAATTGAGGTAGGTGAGAAAAACAGATTCCCGGTACAATGGAATGATGGGAAAATTCTATTTATACCAACATTCTTTAATGATGAAGATATTGATGACGATTTGAGAACTAATTTGCTTCTTATTATGTACAGCGGCTTCTATCACACTAAATACTATGATAATCACATAGGAGTGCATCCTATGTTTATGGTAAAAGGGATATGCGATGAGCTGGGATTTAGATTTTTATCAGATAGTGAGATTGAAAATGATTTGAGAAGTGTTAGAAGGAAATTATATCAGGATGAAAATGCCTTTTTCTTTAAGGTAGGCTATGAACTTCGTGAAAGTGCATGGGTGCGTTATGAGGTAACAAAAATAGAAAGAAATGAAGATGATGTTCTTGTAACTGTAAAACCGATTGGTTATCATCTCGGAGAACCTGAAAAAGTTTTTACTGAAGAAGATCTTTATAACAGAACTTGTACGTATGATTCTATAGATGAAGTTAAAGTTGATATGCGAAAAAATCTTGTAGTTATTTCAGGTCCATCGGGTGTAGGTAAAACTACAGTTGTGAAGGAAGTAATGAAACAGTATCCTAAGCTTAATAAGACTGTTTCAGTAACAACACGAAAACCTCGAAGTGAAGAAGCAGACGGGAAAGATTATTACTTCATTTCCACAGAGGAATTTTATGACTATCAGTTTAACGAAAAACTCCTTGAACATAACATTTATAATCATGAACATTATGGAACACTTCATTCAGAAATCAATAGGTATCCGACTGATAAGCCACTTGCATTAGTAATTGATGTTAGCGGTAGAAGGAGTGTTTTAAGACATTTTCCACTTTCAACAACTATTTTTATTCAATCTCCATTAACCGATGAATTGAGAAAACGAATTGAAGAAAGAGGTGAAAATTCGAAAGATGAGATTCTTGAACGAATTGAAATAGCACTTAAAGAAATGGAAGAAACACGATATTACGATTATGTTGTAATGAATGAAGATGTAAAACAGTGTGCAGATGAAATTTCTAAAATCATCAGAGAAAATGTTAAATAAGGAGAAAAGGATAATGCAATATGTATGTTCTGATTTACACGGGTTTTCTATTGATAAATTTAAATTAATGCTTGAACGAGTTGGGTTTAATGACTCTGATTTTTTGTGGGTGTTAGGCGATGTTATTGACAGAGGACCCGATGGAATTAAGATTCTTAAATGGTTGATGGCTCAACCAAACGCACAACTTATACTTGGTAATCACGAAGCTATGCTTCTTGCTTGTGACTTTTTGTTTGAAGAAATCACAGAAGATAGTATTTCTAATTTGACAGGTACAAAACTTAACACATACGCTACTTGGGTTTCCAATAGTGGTCAGCCGACCTTAAATGCTCTTTCTGCTATGAGAAACAACGAAATTAAATATATATTGGAGTATTTAAGAGAAGCTCCTTTGTACGAAACTGTTACGGTAAATGATAGGGATTTTGTTTTGACTCATAGTGGTCTTGGTTCTTTTAAAACAGACAAGAAACTTTCTGAATATTCTAGTGTTGACTTACTTTGGAATAGACCGAACTTAAACAGAGAGTATTTTGAGGATGTAACCGTTATATTCGGGCATACCCCTACTGTTTACTACGGTGAAAATTATAAGGGTAAGGCAGTTAAAACAAAGACTTGGATTGATATTGATGTTGGTGCCGGATTAGGATTGAATCCTATGCTATTGCGTTTAGACGATTTGAAAGAGTTTTACTTTGACGAGAATATGGAAATCACTGAATAAGAGTACAAGGAGAGTTGAAAAAAATGATGATTGGTGATAAAATAAAGAAGTTAAGAAGAAAAAACAAAGTTACACAAGAGCAGTTGGCAAAGCACCTAAATGTTACTCCACAAGCTGTTTCAAAATGGGAGAAGAGTTTGGCATATCCTGAAATACATTTACTTGTTCCAATTGCTGATTACTTTTCGGTAACGGTTGATTTTATTTTAAGAGATTGAGGTTATTTTTATGAATGAGAATAGTTTGTATATCGGTTTAGGTGGAGCTGGTAAAACAACATTTAATAAGATAATGTTAGATGCTATGAGCGAACCGCAAAAACCTGAATGTTTGATTATTGGTTCTTCCGACATAAAAGACACTGTTTCTGATTCATATAATATACATACGGAGGATAAAACAAATGAATAATGAAGATAAAAATTTAAGAGAAAAACTTGAAGCTAAATTTGATGAGCTTTTCTCAGATTTGGATGATGAACTTCCAAATCCGGATGACGAGATAGAAACCATTATTCTCAACGATGAAAACGGTGAAGAGGTTGAATTTGAATTTATGGATTTAATCGCTTATGAAGGTGAAGAATATGTGGTTCTTTTACCTGTTGAAGATTGTGAAGAATCTGGACAAGTAGTTATTCTGAAATTGGATGAAAGCGATGATGCCGAAGAATCTTATGTAAGTGTTGACGATGACGATACACTTATGGCTGTTTTCAATATCTTCAAAGATAAATTCAAGGATTACTTTAATTTTGTTGATTAGTATTATAGTAAAAATCATAGAGACGTTAATAGGATTTTGTCATAGGGAAATAAATGCACGAGAGGATTTGAACTCTCGTGCCATTTTCACTTAAACAAATATAAGTTCTCTAATGATAATTTCTCTTGCCCTTGATTCTATGTTTTGTATTTGTCGCACCCACTCCAATGGGTTTTCTTCCTTGTGTTGTTCGGTTACTCCTTCAGTGGTTTTCATTTGCTCAACGAGGGTGTTGAACATTTGTTGAGCCTGAGTGTCAATCTCTGCACAGCTTTGATAGAGGGTGCCTTGGGTAAGAAGAATTGCGAAGAGGACAGGGTTGTGTTTTTTTAAGTAGTCCTTATACAGCATACCCCATTTGCCGAGGCGGATAGATGTTTCTTCGGGTGGGAGTGTGAGGTTGGGTAAAGTCGGATCGTAGCCATGTCGTTCTGTGAGCCAAGGAGTTGTAGTTAACACTTGTCTTCCTAAGACCGCTTGGCCTCCGACTTCGAAGAGGACAGGGTTGTGTTTTTTTAAGTAGTCCTTATACAGCATACCCCATTTGCCGAGGCGGATAGATGTTTCTTCGGGTGGGAGTGTGAGGTTGGGTA
>JAZNIJ010000227.1:0-4941 GCA_045577455.1 Eubacteriales bacterium | reverse complement strand
CCCCAATACTAATGTTGTTTTAATATTTGGCTGATATAATGAAGCCACGATAAGGAGATTACCGATTATTTATGAAAACAATTGAAAGGAGATATATAAGAATGAAACTGAAAAAACTTTTTGAAACCCCAAAAAAAGCGGTATTAACAATAGGGGTAACAGCGTTTTCACTCTGCTTTATTGGTGCGGCATCAGTATTTTCCGTATATGCCATAGCGGAAAGCACGTCAATAGGAAAAGAAGCTGCCATAAGTAATGCATACGAAGCGGCAGGTGTTACAGCAGAAGATGTTGAATATGTTGAAACAGAATTTGATTTTGATGACGGAAAATTTGTATATGAAGTAGAATTCCGAGCCAAAGGCAAAAAATACGAGTACAAGATTGGCTCATCAAACGGAGCAATTATAAAAGGCGAGCGTCATACAAATGGCAAAATCGAACAGAAAATAATAAGCATTGAAAAAGCAAAAGAAATAACCATATCCCATGCAGGACTTTCTGCCGATGAAGCAACTTTCACAAAAGCGAAATTGGACAAAGAAGACGGAGCTTTGACATATGAGCTTAAGTTTTTCACCGAAACAAAGAAATACGAATACGAAATAAATGCAGTAGACGGCACTATTATCAAAACGGATATAAAAGCTTTAGGCGAAAACTCTGTTTTGGGTTCTGAAGAACAGTATATTACAGTTGAAGCCGCACAGGCAAAGGCACTTGAAGCCGCAAACATCACAAACGCAACTTTCACTAAATCCAAGCTCCGCAAAGATGATGGTGCTTTCGTATATGAAATTGAGTTCATTACAGAAACCCATAAATATGAATACGAGCTTGACGCTGTTACAGGTGAGGTTCTTAAATCAGAAACAGAAGCTATTGATGACAATACTTCATCCGATACAATTATAAGTGAAGAAGAAGCAAAAACTTGCGCTCATAACCATGCAGGTATCTCTGATGTTGAAAACATTGTTGTAGTTGAATTCAAGCTCAAAGAAGGCAAAAACAGCTCCTGCTTTGAATACGAATTCATATATAACGGTAAAGAATACGAGTATAAAATAAACGCATTCAGCGGCAATATTGTGAAATATTCAACAGAGGTTAAAGATTCAGCTCTCGTTCCTTCCGAGCTTATCGGAATCGATGCCGCAAAGGCAAAAGCGTTGGAGCATGCAGGCGTTACTGCTGAAAACGCCACATTCTCAAAAGCTGAATTGGATAAAAAACATGGCAATTTCGTTTATGAAATTGAGTTTACAGCCCCATCGGACGGTAAAAAATACGATTATAAAATTGACGCTGTAAGCGGAGAAGTGACAGAGTCCAAAGTAAAAACCCCTGACAGCTCTAATATTGAAATTGTAATTACAGCTGAAGAAGCAAAACAAATTGCTATCGACTTTATTAAAGGATATATTTTCGAAAAATATCCCGAGTCAGTTATTACCGTTGATGAAGCTTCCATAGTTGAATGCGAACTCGACGGCAAAAAATACGAAATCGACTTTGCAACAGAAGTAGGCGAATTTGAAATTAAAGTTGATGCTGTAACGGGCGAAATCAAAGGCAAAGAGTTCGAAGAAAACGGCAAAGGTAACGGTACGGGAAATGGCACAGGCAACGGTGTATGTGACGGCACGGGCAAAGGCGACGGCACAGGCAACGGTGTATGTGACGGTACAGGCAAAGGCGACGGCACAGGCAACGGTAAAGGTAACGGAACCGAAAGCGGAAAGAACAAAGTTAAGATAACCGTTGACGATGCAAAAGCGATAGCGATTGCAGAAGCTAAAATTGACGGTGAAGTTATATTCACAAAAGCAAAGCTTGAAAAAGAAAACGGCATCAATGTTTACGAAATAGAGTTTTCGTACAACAATGTAGAATACGAATACACAATTAACGCTTCCAGCGGTAAAATTATGGAATGTGAATTTGACAATTGACTATTTCTCCTTTATTATGAAAAAACGGAGCTTTCTTTCTCAAGAAAGCTCTGTTTTTCTGTTTTAATTATTCTCTGTTTTTTTATCCTTAAGGCGAATAAATATTTTCACAATTTCCATAATTGGAATTATACTAAATGATATAAGCAACAGTATGCCGAATTCCTTCAAAGATATTGTTACCAAGCTGAATGCTGTTCTGAAAAACGGTATAAAAACAACGCCTGCGGTAAGTGCAAATGAAAGAATCATTGCACCAAGTAGCCACATATTCTGACCTTTCATTGATAAGATTGATTTTTGTCTTGACCTTAAATTGTAAGAATGGAATATTTCAACAAAAGACAGAGTGAGGAATGCGAAAGTTATTCCTTTTTCGCTTGTTGCTTCAAATCCCCATTTACCCATTTCGCAATAATAGCCGTAAAAATAAGCAAACAATGTTATTAAAGTTATCACAACTCCCTGAATTGCAACGCCAACACCTAAACCGTCAGAAAAGATTCCATCATCAGTTTTTCTTGGTGGCTTTTTCATAACATCTTTTTCGCTTTTTTCCATACCTAAAGCCAAAGCTGGGAATGTATCTGAAATTAGGTTTATCCACAAAAGGTGTATCGGCTTCAAAACTGTAAAGCCAATCAATGTTGCAACAAAGATAGACAAAACCTCTGCAAGGTTTGAAGAAAGCAAAAACTGTATTGATTTTCTTATGTTCGAATAGATTCTTCTTCCTTCTTCAACAGCGGAGACAATTGTTGCAAAATTATCGTCAGTTAAAACCATATCTGCAACATTTTTCGTTACATCTGTTCCCGTTATACCCATTCCAACACCGATATCAGCGCTCTTGATTGCAGGTGCATCATTAACACCGTCACCCGTCATTGCTGTTATACAGCCCTTTGCTTTCCATGCGTTTACAATTCTTACCTTATGCTCCGGCTGTACTCTTGCATAAACGGAATATTCGTCTATTGTTCTGCTCAACTCATCATCAGAGATTCCGTTGAGCTCCTCACCTGTTATTGCTTTTTGATTTTCGCTCAATATTCCAAGCTGTTTTGCAATTGCAACGGCAGTATCCCTATGGTCGCCCGTTATCATTATTGCTCTTATTCCTGCATCTCTACATTTCTTAACAGCTTCCAATGCCTCTGTTCGAATTGGGTCAATCATTCCCGACAAACCTACAAAGCAAAGCTCTTTTTCCAAAAACTCGCTTCCGTATTCTTTTGGCTCGTTTTCCCATTTTCTCAGAGCGCAAGCAAGGACTCTCAAAGCACTATCTGCCATCTTCTTATTTTGGCAAAGTATCATTTCCCTTGAATTATCATCCATCGGCTCAATTTTGCCATTTTTTAAGATATAATTACATCTTTTCAGAATTTCATCAGGCGCGCCTTTTGTATACTGTGCTATTTCACCATCATTTCTGCACACAACAGACATCATTTTTCTATCAGAATCGAAAGGTGCTTCCCCTATTCTTTTATAATTTGAGACATTTTTCCAAAGTCCCTCTTTAAAGCAATCGTTGACCAAAGCACATTCTGTTGGTTCTCCAACTGCGCTTTCGCCCTCTATTTTTGCATCACTACAAAGAGCCATACCCAAAACAAGGGTTTTCTCGTCTTCTGAAAAATGTTCAACAACGGTCATTTTATTCTGGGTTAAAGTTCCTGTTTTATCAGAACAGATAACCTGCGTACAGCCCAATGTTTCAACTGCTGTTAACTTTCTTATAACTGCGTTTCGTTTCGCCATATTGGTAACGCCTATAGAAAGCACAACTGTAACAACGGCTGCCAAGCCCTCTGGAATTGCCGCAACTGCAAGACTAACCGCTATCATAAATGTATCAAGGACTGCGCTTCCACTTAAATCGGGATAGATTTTCAAAATATTAACCCCGAAAATCACAAGGCATATTCCAAGAACCAAAACACTTAAAACCTTGCTCAAGCCAGCCAATTTTTTCTGTAACGGTGTTTCTCCGTCCTTTGCATCAGTTATAGCTCTTGCAATTTTTCCCATTTCGGTTTTCATACCTGTTGCGGTTATAACTGCTGTACCTCTGCCGTAAACAACGGTGCTACCCATATACACCATATTTACTCTATCGCCTAAAGACACATCACCGCTTTCGCTACTAAGCGTTTTTTCGTTTTTCTCCGCAGGTACAGATTCGCCTGTCAATGCGGCTTCTTCTATTTTTAAGCTATGGCTTTCGATTATTCTTCCATCAGCAGGAACAGAATCGCCCGCTTCCAACACAACTATATCACCTGGAACGAGTGTTTCGCTTTTAACAACCTCAAATTTTCCGTTTCTGATTACTTTTGATGTTGCCGCCGCTATTTTCTGCAACGCTTCTATCGCTTTTTCTGCTTTTGTTTCTTGAAAAACGCCAAGAACTGCGTTTATCAACACTACCGACATTATAATAATAACATCTGTTAACGGCTCGCCTTCATGAACTGCTGTTATGCCCGAAACCAATGCAGCAATAATCAGAATAATTATCATCGGGTCTTTCAGTTCCTTTAAGAATTTACTGATTATGGACTCTTTTTTTCCGCTTTCCAGCTTATTCTCTCCATATGAGTTCAGTCGCTCTGCAGCTTCTTCGCTACTGATTCCATTTACACTTGTTTTTTGCTCGTTTAAAACATCGTTTGTTTCTCTTAAATACTCTTTCATGCTTTCCTCCTTATCTTGGGTACTTTTTGGAAAAAGTCCCCAAACCCTCTTGGGTACTTTTTGGAAAAAGTACCCAAACCCGAAAAACTTAATTCGCTACGCGACGTTTTGGGTTTGTTTGTATTGATTTAGATATGTTTTTCTTTTGCAATCTTGTAAAAATTGCCCATTCCGAAAAACTTAATGCGCTATGAGGCGTATTGGGTTTGTTTGTATTGATTTAGATATGTTTTTCTTTTGCAATCAAGTAAAAATTGCCCATTCCGAAAAACTTAATGTGCTA
>JAZNIJ010000226.1:0-24407 GCA_045577455.1 Eubacteriales bacterium | reverse complement strand
AGTTGTAGAAACAGCTGATGCAGAAATCGCAGCTGCTGGTTCAGACCTCAAATACGAAGTTGGTACAATGATCGAAATCCCCAGAGCTTGTATCACAGCTGACGAAGTTGCTAAAGAAGCTGACTTCTTCTGCTTCGGTACAAACGACCTTACACAGATGACATACGGCTTCAGCCGTGACGACGCTGGTAAGTTCCTCACAGCTTACTATGATAGCAAAATCTTTGAAAACGATCCCTTTGCAAAACTTGACCAGAACGGCGTAGGCGCTCTTATGGAAATGGCAGTAGCAAAAGGTAAAGCAAGCGGTAAAGAACTTCACTACGGTATCTGTGGTGAACACGGTGGTGACCCCGTATCAGTTGAATTCTGCCACAAGATTGGCCTCAACTATGTATCATGCTCACCCTTCCGTGTGCCGATCGCTCGCCTTGCAGCAGCTCAGGCTGCTATCAAGGAAATGGCATAAACCGAAATTATCGGCTTGATTCCTTTGTTTTGACCATAGATGATGCGAAAAAATATTTGTATAGTTTTTCGACAAAACATCGTGTTCTTAACTGGAAAGATATAAATGTCACTCTTTGGTTTTGACTAAACATTCAGAGGATATATCACTCAGGTGATATATCCTCTATTTTTTTGCCCTGTTTGATTTAATTCAAGCAGGGCTTTTTTTATTGTAAAAACGCCTAATTCAACGCACAAAACATGTCGATTTATTTGTATATCCATACAAAGTTAACGATTTTAGAAAAAAGTTTTAAAAATTACTCCCAAAAATGCTCTTCCCAATGTCTACCCATTGAGGGATAAATAACCCTCATGGATCTTGACAAATGAATAAAAAGCAACTGAATACATCAATTCCGGTAAGAGCTAAAGTAGTGAGTGCGCCATGACCTTGAATAAAGTGAGCGATAAAACTGTGCTGCGAATATTAAGTGGTTCTTAATATAGCGAAGAGTCCCGGAACTAATAATGGTACTCCCGTCCAGTCACAGTCCGAGCGTGATAAAACCGTCGCAGGCAATGAGGATGGCTCCGAGTTAACTACGGAGGGGTTAAAGTCCCGTGGAGCAGAGAAAACCACTCTGCCGTTCAGTTTTTCTTTAAAACTTAAAATGCACAAAATTAATTTAAAATGTTAAACGTTTAGAGAAAAGGAGGCGATGGTAAATGATTACATCAGCAATCATTTATAATATCGGTAGGGGTTTAGCTTTTAATATTATTCTTCCGCTTTGGTATGTTTTTAACCAGTTTGTAGGTGTATAGTCTTGCTTGATAAGTTTCTTTTAACTGAACGGATAGAGGTGGCGATAATTTTGTAGTGTTAATGATTCGAAAAACAGGGAGGTATGCACTTGAATAATTGCAAAGTAATAGCAATCGCAAATCAAAAAGGTGGTGTGGGTAAAACTACTACTGCTGCAAATTTGGGAGCAGGACTTGTACGACAAGGTAAAAAAGTAATGTTAATTGATGCAGACCCGCAGGGAAGTCTTACGCTCGCGTTAGGTGTTAAAAATCCCGATGAACTCGATTCAACACTCGCAAACGTTATGGAAAGAATTGTTGATGATAATGAGTATAAATCGGGATTTGCTCTTTTAAGGACAGAAGAAGGAATTGACCTTATGCCTTCTAATATCGAACTATCCGGTATAGAAGTTAGGTTGGTTAATGAAATGAGCCGAGAAAGAGTATTGAAAACTTATGTTGATACTGTAAGGGGCAAATATGACTATATCCTTATAGATTGTATGCCTTCACTTGGTATGATGACTTTCAATGCTTTATGTGCTGCTGATAGTGTTATTATTCCAACACAGCCGGAGTTCTTGTCTGCAAAAGGACTTGAACAGCTTCTCGGAACGATTAACAGAGTGAAAAGGCGTATTAACCCCGACCTTAAAATCGACGGAATCCTTATTACAATGGTCGATAATCGTACAAGGTTCGGAAGAGGTTTAGAAAGCCTTATAAGACAACAGTATGGCAGATACCCAACTGTGTTTAATACTGTTATTCCCCGTTCAATACGAGCAGTTGAAACTGCAGCAGAAGGGAAAAGTATTTATCTTCACGATAAAAACGGTAAAGTTGCTGAAGCTTATACGAATTTAACGAAGGAGGTAATGAGTGATGGCAAAACAAGACAGCGTTTCAAAAGTTCATCTGAGCTCGTTCGATGATTTGTTTCAGACAGACGAAAGTCGTGAGGATTTAAAAAGAGAAAGGCTTATGGAAATTCCTATCTCTTTAATTCACGATTTCCCTGAACATCCGTACAAAGTTAAGGATGATGAAAATATGTACGAGCTTGTTGAGAGTATAAAGACAAGAGGATTAATTCAGCCTGTACTTATAAGACCTCTTATGGACGGAACATACGAAATGGTGTCCGGACACAGAAGAAAACGTGCGTTTGAACTTGCTGGCATTGAAAAGATAACCGCAAGAGTTCAGGAACTCACAAGGGATGAAGCAATTCTCTCAATGGTTGACAGTAATCTGCAACGAGATGAAATCTTACCTTCCGAAAAAGCTTTTGCATATAAGATGCGACTTGAAGCAATGAAAAGGCAAGGTGAACGTACAGATTTAACTTCTGTGCCATCGGCACAGAAGTCTAAAACATCTCGTGAGTTGCTTGGTGAGCAAGTTGGCGAAAGCCAAGATCAAGTTCGCAGATATATCAGGCTTACAAATCTAATCCCTGAACTGCTTAATCTTGTTGATGAAAAGCTCATCGCTATGCGACCTGCTGTGGAGATATCATATTTTGCACCTGAAGCACAAAAGTGGCTTTACGATGCTATCGGTGCTGCTGATGCAACTCCTTCCCATGCACAGACTTTGAGAATGAGGAAATATGCAGAACAAGGCAGATTGTCAGAAGATATGATTGTTGCGATTATGGATGAAGAGAAACCTAACCAAAAAGAAAAATCTCCATTTAGGGATAATCGCATATCGAATGCAATTCCAAAATCAATTCCAAAAGAAAAACAGTGCGAATATGTATTAAAAGCTATCGACTACTATAACCGAATGTTGCAAAAACGTCGGGAAAGAGAAGCTCGATAGCTTTTTTCTTTTCCCCCTCTCAAACTCTCCCCTTTATTAAATACTAACTGTACTAACCGAGAATAAGAAATATTAACTCTGTTAGTAACTACAAGAAAGGAAAATACAAAATGAATATCAAAGTAGAAATCAAGAAAATCCTCAAAGGTGATAAGCCTACAAAGGCTTATGCAAACATTGTTATCGATGATGCTGTCGTAATTCACGGCGTAGGTGTTGTCGAAAACGAAAAAGGCAGATATATGTCTATGCCTATGACAAGTTGGAAGACGGCAAAGGGTGAAGAAGTAACAAGACCCGTATGTCATCCCATTTCTTCTTCGGCTCGTAAAGAACTTGAAGAAGCACTTTTCGCTGCTTATGAGCAGGAAACCAACAAAAATAACTAAATTTTAAGAAAGAACGAGGTAAAAATTATGTTTAACAAAGCAAAGTCATTTATTCAGACAAAGGTTCAGGCAGTAAAGGACTTCTGTGCAGAAAAGGTTTCTCAGAAGGCTCACGAAGTTCTCGACGGTACAATCGCAGAAGCGTATGTTGATACAGGTGTTAAGATTCTCATCGCCGTAGTAATCGGTGCTCTTCTTCTCGGCGGTCTCTACGCTCTCTTCAATTCAACCATTATGCCTACTGTCACAAGCAAAATCACAGAGCTTTTCAACTACGCAGGTTAAAGCTCAACAAATCAAATAATCTATCACAAAAGAGCATCCGCAAGAAAACGGGTGCTCTAAATTTTCAAGAAAGAGGTAAAAATTTATGTTTAACAAGATTAAGTCAATCGCAACAGGTGTCGCAAACAAGGTAAAGGGTTTCGTTTCAGCAAAGGAAACAGAAATGACAGCAAAGGCTCACGCAGTTCTTGACGGTACTGTTGCTGAAGCGTATGTGGATACAGGCGTTAAGATCCTCATCGCCGTTGTAATCGGTGCTCTTCTTCTCGGCGGTCTTTACGCTCTCTTCAACACAACTATTATGCCCACTGTCACAAGCAAGATTCAGGGTCTTTTCAACTACGCAGGTTAAGCGAAAACAAAAATTAATTTTAAGAAAGAACGAGGTAAAAAATTATGTTTAAGAAAATTAAGTCAATGGCTACAGGTGTAGCAAACAAGGTAAAAGGTTTTGTTTCAGCAAAGGAAACAGAAATGGTGGCAAAGGCACACGCAGTTCTTGATGGTACTGTTGCTGAAGCCTATGTGGACACAGGCGTTAAGATTCTCATCGCCGTTGTAATCGGTGCTCTTCTTCTCACTCTTCTCTATGCACTCTTCAACGACACAATTATGCCTACCGTAACCGAAAAGGTTGAAGGTCTCTTTAACTACGCAGGCTAAATAATTTAAACGGGCGGAGCAGAAAAACTGCTTCGCCCATATTTGTGAGGACTGATAACTATGACTAAATTTATACAACCAATAGGACCGATAAGACCGATTTTACCTGAAAGGTTAATGGACCTCAATCCCGAAGAAGTTATAACCACTATTGTGAAGCTCGCTTGTATTTTTCTTTTCTACTTGGCAGTTCACAAGATTTCAAAGGTTGTAATCAGTAAAACACCCGGTTACAACAAAGAAAGCAAAAAAATCCCAATATATCATTGCATCAGTATTATTCTTGTGTCAAGTATGCTAATTGTCTTTGGTTGGTCTGTTGAACTTTTCAAAGGCATTATTCTTTTGCAAATATTACTCTATGCTTCGGTATCAGATATTCAGACACACGAGGTAAAAGATTTCATTTCAGTTTTGATATTCATTACAGGCTTCATAGGTGTAACACTTTCAGATATTCCGATAATGCTTTTCAGTGGCTTGGCAATCGGTGGAGTGTTGTTAATCTGTGCTATGGTAAGTGGAAACAGACTTGGCGGAGCAGATGTTAAGTTATCTGCTGCCTGTGCTTTTTTGCTTGGTTTATCAAAGAGCATAGCAGGTCTTGTTATCGGTCTTTTCCTTGCGATAATTTGCAATATATATTTCAGCTATAAAAATAAAACAAAAGGCAAAGCTTTTCCGCTTGTGCCGTACTTGTCAATAGGCTTTATGGCTATGTACTTCATATAAGGAGGAAAATCACAATGAAAAACAGAACAGCGATAGGTATCGTCTGTATTATTCTTGCGGTGGCAGTAACCTTTGTTGTGTCACCCCTTGTAAACAATATCTCTGATAAGAAAACTGAGGTAGTTCGTTTTATGGCTGATGTATCTCACGGAACAGAGATTAAAGACACAGATGTTGAGATTGTGAAAATCTCAAATTCCGCACTCCCCGAAAAGGTAATTAAGGACAAGAAATCAGTTGTCGGAAAATTCGCAACAGCAGATATTTTCAAAGGCGATTTTGCAACCGAAAGTAAGGTAACTGATAATGCAAACACAGCTAATGATGTTATGGCTTCGCTTAAAGGTGATAAGGTTGCAATGAGTATCACAATAAACTCATTTGCGGGCGGTCTTTCAGGTAAGCTTGAAAACAGTGATATTGTAAGCATTTATGTTACCGATAAAGATAACCACACAGAAGTCCCGGCATCTCTTAAATATGTCAAAGTAATCACAACAACCACATCAGGCGGTATTGATGAAAACGATGTTGTTGAGAATGAGGACGGCAGCTTTGAGCTTCCTACAACAATTACGGTTCTTGTGTCTGTTGAACAGGCAAAAATCCTTGCAAACTACGAGGAAAGTGCAGTAATGCACGTTGCTCTTGTTTACAGAGGTGACGATGCTACTGCAGATAAGTTTCTTAAAGCACAGGACGATTATTTCACAAAAAAGAATGTAAGTGAGGCTGATAAGAATGGCTAAGATTATTGCTGTAATCGGTTCACCCGGTAGCGGTAAAACAACCGTTACTCTCAAATTGGCACAGGAGCTTTACTGCGCCACTACAAGCGGAGCAGTAATCTATCTTTCACCTTCCTTGAAAGTCCCTGCTTTAGGTGTTCTTTTTCCGAATTACACACCTGACAGCATCTTCTCTCTTGGTACGATGTTTGATAAGACAGACATCTATGAGGAGGATGTTCTGAACCACTTGGTAACTGTTAAAGCTATGAACAACTTCGGTTGTCTTGGCTATAAGGCGGGAGAAAACAAATACAATTTTGCAACGCTTACGGAAGATAAGGTAAATGCACTTTTTGAAGTGCTTCACAAAATGGCAGGATATGTCTTTGTTGATTGCACAGATGAAGAAAATGACCTTATCTCTCAGATTGCATTGAGAAATGCACACGAGGTTATTATGGTGCTTTCGCCTGACCTTAAAAGTATGGTCTATCTTGCATCCAATGAGGAACTTTTCGGAAACAATGCAGAAAGAGCAATGAGAATTCTCAATGTGAACGAAAATGAGCTTTATTCACCTGTTGATGATGTAAGAACCAATGTGAAAAACATTTCATATATCTTGCCTTACAGTAAGCAGATAAGAGGTCAACATCTTGACGGACTGCTTTATGAAAGAGCAAAGGATAAGAAGTACCGAACAGAGCTTTCAAAGATTATAAACAAGATTATGTAAGAGAAAGGAAGAATTCAGAATGAAAAAGATTATTGGTGTCCTTATGGCTATGGCAGTTATTGCAACTGCATCTTCTGTTGTAGCTTGTGCTACGAATAACGAAGAAACACCCAATATTCCCGAAACGGGAACAACCGAAAAAGATACAACAATCCCCGAAGAAACAACAGCCGAGGAATTGAGTGATAATGCCGAAACTGCAACTACTGATGTGGAAACATCTACCGAAGCAGATGAAACAACAATGCCTGAATCTTCCGAAGAAGCTGAAGGTTCCGACAATACAGATAGCGAAAGCACAGAGGAAGTTGAAAGTGCTACTTTTGAAGTTCTTGAGGACGGCGAAACCGTGGAAGATGATAGTAAAGCGGTAAATGATGAAGTCCCCGAAATTCCGCAGACAGGTGATAAAAGAAAGTTTTTCCCTGCTGTTGCTACTTTTATCGTATCCGGTATTGCTCTTGCATATTGCGTTGTAAAGGGTAAAAAGATTAAGAAAACAAAATCAAAGTGAACGGAGATTAAGTAATGCAGAAAATCATTGATTTTGTGCCGCTGTTATCGATGATTCAGGAGCATATCTCCTCTCGTTATGCGGCGGCACTTTCTGATTCAAGTAAATTGCCACAGCTCAGGTCATATATAGACAAATATCTTCTTGACACCGGTTATGTAGTTGAAGGACTTACACAAACCGAACTGAGCAATAAACTTTATTCTGAAATGGCTGAATACTCTATTCTTACTAAATATCTCAGCAGAGATAACATTGAAGAAATCAACATCAATGCTTGGAATGATATTGCTATTACCTATACTTCGGGTAGAACAATAAAAGCAAAGGAGCATTTTTATTCTCCCTCTCACGCTGTCGATATTGTTAAGCGTTTACTTCATCATTCAGGTATGATTATTGATAACTCCACTCCCATGTCACAAGGTCATTTGCCTAATAATACCCGTATTACGGCACTCAAAGAACCTCTTGTTGACGATGAAGTGGGTGTCAGTGTTTCTATCCGTCTTTTGCATCCGTCAAGAATTAACAGAAAACAGATTATTTCTTCCGGTAATGCAACTGAAAAGATGATTGATTTCCTTTGTATGTGTATGCGTTACGGTGTATCACTGGTTGTTGCGGGTGCTACATCATCAGGTAAAACAACACTTCTTAATGCACTACTCACTACAATTCCCGATGGTAAGCGAGTGTTCACGATTGAAACAGGTTCAAGAGAACTTTCACTTGTCCGAAAAAAGAAAGGCAAGGTAGCAAACAATGTAGTCCATACTCTTTCCCGTCCTTCCGATAACCCTGCATTTGATATAACTCAGGAAGACCTTGTTGTAGCTTCTCTTCGATTTAATCCCGATATTGTTTGTGTCGGTGAGATGCGAGATGTTGAATGTTATTCAGCAGTTGAAGCAAGTCTTACAGGTCATACCGTTGTATCAACAGTACACGCATTTGCGGCTGATTCAGCACATATGCGAATTGCTCTTCTTTGTCAGAAGCGTTTCCCCATCGACTTCAAGACTTCACTTATGCAGGCAGGTCAGGCTTTCCCTATTGTTGTGTACTCTCATAAGTTAGAGAACAACGAAAGAAAGATTATGGATATTTCCGAGTGTGAGATACTTCCCAACGGTGATAGAGTTTATCACACACTATTCAGATTTAATATCACCAAAAATGAAATCGTAAATGGTAAATATGTAACCGAAGGCTATTTTGAACAGCCTGAAATTATGTCAGACAATCTCAAAAGAAAACTCCTGCAGTTTGGCGTACCACAGGAGGAATTAAACAAATTCTTAAAGAAGGGAGCTGATTACGAATGATACTCCCAATGATTGCATCTATATTTCTCATTATAGCAATCGTATGTTTTCTTAATTTAACCCCGCAACAGATAACACAGGATTTAAGTTCTGTTGTATCAAAGAAACCTAATATTCGTGACAAAGCAAGAGCACTCAGAGCAGGTAAAAAGAAAAAAGGCTTGGGTGCAAAACTTGAATATCTGCAATCGGCATTAAAGGCTTGTGGTAAAGAAGGAATGTTTGCTTTTGTATGTTCATCAGCATTGGTTCTTTTTGCCGTAGGTGCTGTAGTTGCTGTTTTAATAAATAATGTATTCCTTATCCCTGCTTTATCGGTAGCATTCGCTATGATACCCTTTGTTTATGTACGTAATATCATAAACATCTATGAAAAGCAGACAAAGGAAGAGCTTGAAACTGCACTCTCTATTATTACTACCTCATATTCAAGAGACGGTAATATCATTATGGCAGTACAGGAAAACTTACCTCACATCAAGCCACCACTTAAAGAATGTTTTACGGCGTTCATTGGTGATGCAATGGCGGTATCTTCAAGTGTAAAGCAGGCACTATATAACCTTAAAAAGAAGGTTGATGATGAAATCTTCCGTGAATGGGTTGATACCCTTATACAGTGCCAGGATAACCAAGAAATGAAAGATACCTTACAGCCTATTGTTTCAAAGCTCACGGATGTTCGTATTGTAAATAGTGAACTTAATACAATGATGTCAGCCGTAAGAACTGAATACTACACAATGGTCGGTCTTGTAGTCGGTAACATTCCTCTCTTGTATGTTCTTAACAAGGATTGGTTTCATACTCTCATATTTGAAACTCCCGGTAAAATCGTACTCGGTGTATGTGGTATTGTGATAGTGGTAACATACTTCTTTATGTTAAAGTTCACAAAACCCGTTGAATTCAAAAGATAAGGAGGCGGTCAAATGATAATGAAAATATGTATCGGTGTTCTTGTCGGAATCGGCTTATTTATGATTTTGGCTGACCGTTTCCGTATTCCGTATATGAGAACATCAAAGGCAGTTAATAACCTTGCAAAGCAACAGAAAGAGAAAACAAGCAGTATTGATGTTTGGCTTTCCTCTGTTGCTTCTTTTATTGCTCGTAAAATTCGTTTGAATGAGTTTAAGAAAGCTCAGTTGGAATCTGATTTAAGAACGGCTCAAATGGATATTACTCCCGAAATGTTTATGGCAAATGCCATTGTTAAATCCCTCATTGTCGGTGTATTTGCTATTCCCGTTCTCTTTATCTTCCCAATACTTTCCCCGATAATTATATTCCTTGCTTTCATTCTGTACCGAATGAATATGAAGGGCATATCAAATCGAATAAGGGCAAAAAGAGCAAAGATTGAATATGAACTTCCGAGATTTGTTTTTAAGATTGAAAAGTCCTTGATGCACAGTAAAGATGTACTTGAAA
The DNA here is from genome assembly GCA_045577455.1 of Eubacteriales bacterium. Classification (GTDB taxonomy): domain Bacteria; phylum Bacillota; class Clostridia; order Oscillospirales; family CAG-382; genus SIG653. The sequence continues at coordinate 14,502 of JAZNIJ010000226.1, read as the reverse complement.
TGATTGAGTCCTTTGCTAAAAATGCGGGACCTGAACTCAAACACGAGCTTGATATTACTGCTGCGGATATGCACTCAGGTAACAACGAAATTGCTATAACAAGACTTGAAGCAAGAGTAGGTTCACCACTTATGAGTGATGTCTGCCGAGGTCTTATCTCAATTAACAGAGGTGATGTCAATACAGTGTATTGGAAATCACTCTCAATGAAGTTTGCTGATATTCAAAGACAGCAGTTAAGACTTGAAGCCGAGAAGATACCGAAGAAAGTAAAGAAACTTTCTATGTGTCTTCTTTTCTGTTTTATGCTCATATATATCGTAGTTATTCTTGCTCAGATTGTTTCTTCTATGGGCGTTCTGTTCGGCTAACGGAGGTGTATATATGAAGAAATTTATTAAATCTAAAAAGGGCGAAGGATATATTGATGTTGTAATCGGTATATTTGCTATGATGATGGTTCTTGTTGTAGTTCTTAACATCTTTCAGTTTATGACTCTTAAACAAGACCTTGATGAAATATCAGGTCAGCTCATTGAAACTGCTACATTTAACGGTTGCTTTGACAGTGAGTTTGATGAAAGAGTTGAGAGCCTTCAAAATCAGTTCTTTGATTTCCAAGTAGATACTGATGCAGAAAGTTATTTCAATGCAACCTATGAGCGTGTTCAGCTCGGAGACCAAATGGATGTTTATGTGTCTGTTCAGACCTATGTGCAGGGACTCGGTATGTTCAGAATACCCGTAACAGTTACAAGTCACAGGTCAGGCATATCGGAAAAGTATTGGAAGTAGGTGTAATAAATGAAGCTGTTAAAATCAAACAAGGCAGAGGGATATATAGTCCCTTGTGTCTTTATTCTTATTTTTGCGATGATATTCGCAATGATTTTCACTTACTCTGCAGCCATATCAAAGGTAAACCTTATGAGAGAAAATACAAAGGTTGTGCTCGACAGTTTTGTAACACAGAACTCAACTGAAATCTACAACAGTATTAAGCAAGGTAATGACTATACCGAAGTAATTGATACCGAGAAATTTCGCACATCGTTAATCTCATTTTGCACATTGGAAAAAGATAACGGAATGCTATATAGTATAGATGCAGACGGACAAGAGTTGTTTCACATAACAGAACCTACACTCAGTTTTCGTGAAGCAAATGAACTTGAACTTGTTGTAAATTACACCATTTCAATCCCGATGTGGTTTGCAGGAAAAGAGTTCCCGACTGTGAATATCCCCATAGAGGTAACATCTATATTAACCGAGAAATTTTAAATCATAGGAGGAAATAAATTATGTATTTTATAAGTAAACTCCGCACTATGGAGAAGAAAAAGAGAAACACCATTGTTGTAATTGCTATTGGTGTCGTATTAGCGGCAATTATCACAACAGTTTGTGTAAGTCATTTTAAAGAAGATGACAGTAAAAGTAATATATCCAATCAGGTGACAGAAAAATCCGAGGATATTGCAGATATTGTAATTGAAGATGATGTTGTTGGAAAAACAGAAAGCGAAGCAGAAGACGGTGTGGAGATTATTGAACTCCAAGAACCAACATTGTCAGAAAAAACGACACTTAATTACGGAAATCAGTATACTGATAATGTGAAACCGGCAAGACCCGTGGAAGAGGGGAATCAAAACGGAATATCACAGGGAAACAATTACGAAATTATTGATAACGGTAGTGATGATGTTAAAGAATACAGTTGTGGTAAAAAAGGACATCACTGTGACAGTAAGGAAACCCACAATTTTATAACTAATCTTGAAAAGAAAGGCTGCAGCTATTGCGGTTCACATTCATGTAAGTCCTTTTATACATATGATGAATGGGGTAACGCATGTTATGACCCAACAAAATGTGAACGTTATTCTGGAAAAAGTGACCCAAGCGAATATTGTCAGGTGTGTGGCAAAAAAGTGGGAACAGGTTCAAATAACTCTTGCGTGAGATTTACAGTTGATACCAAGTGTCCTAAATGCGGTAAATATGTCAAAAGTAAAATGTGTCATTCTCATTAATAAATGGTTTATTATAGGCTCGGCGTAAAGTCGAGCTTTTATTTTTTATAGTAGGGAGGATAAAAATATCAAAAAGATAATTTCAATTATTCTTGTTGCGTGTATGTTACTCTCTGTTGAGCCCCATGCTTCCTTTGCTTTGTCGTGGGACGGTGATTCAGCAGGGGGTAGCACAGATGCAGTGAACGGCAGTTCAACAGGATATGTTATTCGTTCAACTGATGATTCAAATTGTGTCGTAGGATATCGTTTTTCGGTGGTTGATTCATCAGGAAATATGAAAGTTACAAAAGTTATTGATGTGTATCGAAATACATCTAACGGAGATAATGCATATTTAACATCTGCAAAGTTTTCAACAAAGTATAATAAAAAGCAGATGATAAAAAACAAAAGTGAAAAACTAACAACAACTTATAACCAAACAAACTGTTATAAAGAAAAAGATATGGATTTTATAACAGCTTTACCTAATCCTGCTGCTATAGAGGCGTGGCAGACCTACGAGACAAATATCAACAAGGTGCTTTCAAAACTCGGTGTTGGTAGCGTAAGCAATATGAACAATGGAGATAAGGTTATTGTTGAGCCTTTATTCGATATATGTCTTGCCGGTGAATATCAGGCGCTAACGGTTTCTGAAATTGCTTATTGCGGGCGAAGCGTATTAGGTGGTTCAAGTACAGGAGGCACAAGTAGTACTTCTGATTCTTGGGGATTTATTGCTAACTACACTAACCGAATATGGCCTAATAAACTTTATACTCCTGATGGTCAGGGTTTATGGGGCGCTGCAACTCCTGTCGGGAGTTCTTCAAAAATATCGTTTGATACAATACTTACAAAAGGTTACGGAGCGGGTATTGCATATAATCAGAAAAGCGACTCATCATTGTCAGACATAACTTATACAATTAAGTTTGACGGAAATGGCGCAACCGGTGGTTCTACCGAACCTATGTCAATGACTTATGATGTTGCAAAAACCTTAACAGCTAATGGATTTACAAAAAACTCGTATAAGTTTGCAGGGTGGAATACCAAAGCCAATGGAACGGGAATAAATTATGCTGATAAGCAATATGTGAAAAATCTAACATCAACAGATGGTGCAGTAATTACCCTATATGCAAAATGGGAATATGACATTAATTTGGCAGTGGATGAGTGCGATGTTTACAGTGGTTCAAAAAATGATAAATCAAAATTGTTTGGTGTTTCAAAGGGAAATGTTTTTGATGATTATGTGTGCAAGACCGATTATCCGACAATAGGTGATACCATATGGTACAATATTCATTTCCCAACAGAAACAGAGGATATAAAAGTAAGACAGTATGTAAAATACAACGGTGGTTCTTGGACCACAAGAGATGTAACACTCAGCAGTTCAAACACCTCTTCACAGTGGTTTCCGGCACAGTTCACAGGTGATTATAAGACAATTACTGCAGGTCAGCAGTATTTTGAAATTCAAGCAAAAACCGATTGGATTGATGCATCAGGTAATGTCAAGAAAAGTGGTACAATAAAAACTTTCTATATCCCGATTAAACCTGTTGTTTACAGAACAGAGGTGGATGCATATGATTACGAAGGAAATGTTGTGGCATATAATGGAAGTACAGGTTCAAGTGGTAAGCTTTATTCCGGTCAGAATATAAGAATCGCATATAAGTATACAGCTGATAACGATTGGTTATCAACAGAGTATTTGAGAGGGTCAATATATAATTATAATGGCTCAAAATGGACAACGGTTTATCCTGATAATGACGGATATGATGCAGCAAAGAATAAAGTAGGTATTTCAAAATCAACACCCGTTACATTAAATAGTGCAATCGGTACATATACTGTTCCGGTTACTAGTCAAAGTAAATTAAAATTTAATCTTGAAACTTGGTGGTCAAGGGATAAAAATAATACCTTTGAAGATACATGGTATGCTTTACCTGTTGTGAAACCTGATGTTGCACTTACAAAGATAACTCTTGTAGATCATTCAACAAAAAGTCCGGTTAATGTAGATAATCTTGAGGCAGGAAAGCTTGTTACTGTAAGTTATACATATCAAAATAATACCGATGTCAAGGTATATGTTGAGGGCTTTAATTCTGATAAAACACAGATAGACGGAGTTTATGCAATCCCTGCAAAGTCGTCAATCGTTGTAGAAGGTGATTCTTTTACTGTCCCCAATAAGAGAGATATAAGCATTTGGGGTGGTGTTTATCTTGAAGGCGCTGGAATATATAATACTGAATATGAAACGGTTGGTAGTAATAATACTGCAACGCTAAAGTGTAAAGTAAAACATCCGCTCACACTCCAACCTATTAAGCCAAATGCCGATTACCGTGAAAATACAGAAGTGATTACAAGTTATTGGCTTAAAAATTCATATACCGATGATTATACACCTGATGATGAAGTTTCAGTAAAAATCAATATATATAATGGTTCAACATTGTTAAAATCATATAACAGAAAACAGGTTGTAGTTCCGGGAGTACAGAATAATATTGTGTATTTCAAGTGGAAAGTTCCAATAGGGTTAAATGGTGCCGATGTTACAATTACAGGTGAGATACTAGATGATGGTAAATCGTACAGTAAGGTAACGGCACAATATACTACAACACCGCAAATTACATCTTTGACGCCCGACACACAGTTCGAAAAGAAAGGTCCTGCAAACTATGAGATTCCTTCGGTTCCAAGTGTTCGTGGTAGAGCATGCAAATGGTGGGAATGGACTTATACAAATGGTGAATTTGTAAAAAAACAATATTATATTGGTTGTGCATCTAAAACAGCTCAGATTATACCAATTAACATTAATATAGCCAAAAAACAGGGTAGTATATGGCATATGAAATCCGGGTACGGAATAAAATTGATGTTCCCCAATGGTGCTGATGTGAAAGAAGAGGAATATGATGTACCACCTGCAAATTCTTATACACTTCCGCAGACAGGAGAGGCATATTTTCCTGAGTATAACTATTCGGTTGATAACGGAAAAATTACAACATTGAAACTGTCAAGTAATTTATGGATTTTTGAAAATAACGGTTCTTATGGAAATGTTCATTTTACTCCGTTATGGTATCCTGATGGTAAATACACAATAAGAATAAAACTGAGTGACTTGTGGACACCTTCAGGTATGATGTATAAGGAATATAACTCAACATATATCAATATTGAAGATGCTGTTTATGATGATTGGTATATAGGAAGATAAATAATTTTAACAATAAAGGGCGGCTTTGTAGTCGCCCTCGCTTTTTAGGAGGACGACAAAATGATATGTAATTATAGTAATACAGTTGCAATAAAACATGGTATTAATGCTGCCCTTATAGTCGGATATATCGATTATTGCATTGAAAAATGTATGTCTCGGATGGACGACCATGGTTGTTCCTGGGTGAGACTTACACAGAAATCATTAATGGCAATTTTTCCTTTTATGGGTGAAAAAGTGGTAAGAAATGTAATTAAAAAATTAAAGAAAGCCAACATTATATCCGTCAGACAATTCAAAAAAGAATGTTTTGATCATGCGAATTTTTATGCCCTTACAGAATACGGAAAAACCGTAATAAAAGGAGATGATGAGTTTGAATGATGCAAAGCGAATGGCAGGAACTTATGAAGTAATTCATGCCTTTGAAATTGGCAAGAAAGAAATCATAATCGGCAGAGATAATAATGCTTCCCCCGATGAAAGATTTGTTGTTGCCAACTATGAAAACAACGGTATATTTGAAAGATATGTTGCTGCACTTGTCGGAAGCGATTTTGCAGAAACCTCAAAGATTTATGCTGAACGAATAAAGAATGAAGCTGAGCTCGTAATTGAAGAAATCTCAAAAATTGAGGTTGATACTACACCCATTTATGCAGATGGTTGCACAGTTATAAAAGTTGAAGACTCTATCAAAAATAAAGTTGTAGTTATAAGAGCTGATGTATTTAAACCCGAATATCAGATTGCAACAATGCAGTTGCAGTTGTGTACGGGTGGTTTTGGTTGTGAACCTAATTCAAGAGGTTCAGCCTGCTTCTGTACTAACCTGTATAGCGGTAAAGAGTCAAGATATGAACGCAGAGATATTCTCGGTGTTATTGAAAAAGACAAGTTACCCGAATGGGCAAAGCAGAGATTGGATGAGGTTCAGAAAGAACGAGCCGAAAAGAGAAAGGAGAGGGATGCACGATGACAGATTTATATATAACTCCGATTACGGAAAACCTCGAAAAATACACTTTCCGTCAGAGCAATCAGATATATCAGCAGACAGGCTGCATAGGTTATCTTCGTGCTGACCTCGGTTCAAGCGGTAAAGAGTTTCATTCTACTTGGAACGATACTTGTTCATTCTTCAAAACAGAAGAATTTTCAAATGAATTTGATGATGTTATCAATGCACTTCGTCTTGATGAAAAGTACGGCAAAATGCTTGGTGACAGAACAAGTCTTTCAAAGTATTGCCACGATAATGCAAAGCAGTACAGCGGAGATGATAAACAGTATTTCGGTGTAAGAGTTGACACAGATAATCACACTTATCTGTTAAGGCTTAATCCGAACAGAGGTGAATACAATCTTTACTGTTATTGCTATGTAAAGAAGTATCTTGAAACACATCTTGTTCAGGCAAGTAAGGGTATCAGGTTTATAACCTCTCATTACAGAGAAATATTCAGAATACCCGATGGTGATAAAATCAAAATTACCCATTTAGATGGTGAAAGGTATTATAAAACTTGCAGATATATAGACGATTACCACACAGAGGTTGGTGACAGGCTTTATCATATCTGTGAGTTCGCAGAGATTATGGAGAGAAACGGAAGTACAGTAATTCCTATTCGTTCTTCTCTTCCAAAACTTTGTTATGCAATTCATCCCGAAAGTGAAAAACTTATTATCATCACCAAAGGTGAAAAAGAATTTGTCGATGTAACTGATGAGCGTAACACACCGGAACAAAACAGAAAACTTGCTGACGGACATAATGCTGAAATAGGTGTAACCAAAGCACAGGAAAAAGCTATGCTCGGAGGTGTAACTAACGGTTGGCAGACACCTTCTGCTAATCCGCAGAACTATAACGAGCAAGGCAAGTTTATTCATTCAAAACAGCACGAGCGAGGTGAAGCACGATGAGCTTCATCGTCAAAAATGAAAGTTGATGAAAAGAAATTAGGTTGTAAAAGTTGCAGATACCGAAACGGATATGTGTGTAATATCTGTTGGAAAAAAGTATATGAAGAATTCTACGATGGAAAGGAGAAGGTAAATGGCAAAGAAAACAAAGACAAATATAACTCAGATGAAATTTGAAGCGATTGAAAAACTTGCTTTACTTGGCGTTACCACAGAGGAACAACTTAAAACGCTGACCCCCAAGGAAGTGTTAGCTAATGAAAGTCTTTCTTTTAAAGAAGTTGAACTTATAGGACAGCTTCAGGAATGTGTAAACGAAAACTTGTTGTTTTCCTTTCTTACCGCAGATATGACCGTCACTACAGAAGAACCAAAACCTGAAAAACCACCCAAAAAGAGAAAGGCTGACAGTGAGGTGATTACTGATGGCGAGTAAATTACAAATAATCACAGCAATGTTCAATGATGAAGTAGGTAAAGTTACAAACAATCTTGATAATTGGACTTCTTTTTTGAGAACGGCATCCAATAACTTTAAATATAATTTCGTTGAACAGATGTTAATTTATGCCCAAAGACCTGATGCAACAGCCTGTGCAGAGATTGGTTTTTGGAATGAAAAAATGCACCGTTGGGTAAATCGAGGTGCAACGGGTATTGCATTGTTTGACTATTCGGGCAGTTATCAGAAGTTACGATATGTGTTTGATGTTTCTGATACTAATTCATTTTACGGTTATGAGGTTCCCCGATGGGAAGTCAAAGACCGTTATCACGATGAAGTAGCAGAAGCACTTACAAATGCTTTCGGTGATACAGCCGAGGGTGGAATTGAAAGCGTAATTGACGATACTGCAAGAAATATGGTTGAAGATAATATTCTTGATTATCTTTCAACCGTTAATGACAGTAAATACGGAAGTTTCCTTGAAGAACTTGACGATGACAATATTTCGGTTATCTTGAAAAATGCACTTTCTGCTTCAATCGGATATATGATGATGACAAGGTGCGGTATCAATGCTGACGAGTATTACGACAGAGAAGATTTTGAAGATATTTTTAATTTCAATACCCCTTCAAGTGTTATTGCAATGGGTATGGCAGTAAGTGATATTGCTGAAATGGGACTTCGTGAAATCGAAAGTACCGTAAAAAATATCGAAAAAAATGAGAAAAAAAGAAATCGCACATTTGATAATAATTTCTCGTTAGAGTATGATGAAAGTGCAAAAGCAAAAAACGAAACCGAAAGGAGTAATGAAAATGTCACAGATGACTTACAGAACAGTGGGAGATTATCAAATCCCGAACCTGACCTTACCGCAAGAGGAGAACGTTACTCTTGGGAAGTACGGTATGCTGAGGAAGAAATTCCTACAGGAACACAGGAAAGTCTATTTTGCACAACTGATAGCGAAGGGCGAACTGATGAGAACAATCAAACAGACGGAAACCGAAGCGGAACAGATGATGGCTCAGCTCACGGAACAGTTGCAGAAGTCACAGGGAGTGACGGAAGAACTGAAGGAACAGAATCAGATGCAGTGGGTTCGTATGATGAACAATATCAGGATGACAGCCGAGGAAACAGTTCTGAAGGAACTGATTTACAGTTAAGCGGACATGACTTTGATGCTCGTTGGAACGGTGTTGAGTATTTCCACTTAGAAAAACAAAAAAGTGAGTTAATTAAATCTTTCTTAACTCCACACAGAGAAGAAATCACTATGTTCTATGAAAGTCATTTAGACAAAAAAGAACGTAGCGATTTTATTAAGTCTTTCTTTAATTCGGAACCTTATGAAACAACACTTCCAAATGGCGTAAAAGCAGGTTTTGAAGCCTATTCTGATGCTATCAGATTGTGGCGTGATGACGGAACGGAACTTCGTGAAGCTTGGGAAAAATGGTTTCAGGTTGAGCGTTCTGTTTTCGGTATGATACTCATTGAGGAATGGACAGAGCCACAGGCTTTGTTGTTGCCGGGCGTTGATAATCAGATTGAATTTATCGGCACAAAAGTAAAAGATGCTGTTCTTCCGTTGCCGCAGGGTGCTATTGACTATGTGCTCGGCAGTGGTAGTGGCTTTAGTGAGGGTAAAATGCGTGTGTATCGACAGTTTACCGAAAGTCTTTCAAAAGATGATAATATCAAATTTTTGAAAAATGAGTATGGTACGGGTGGAGGTACAAGTGTTATTCCCGGTACAGGTTATTGGGAGAATCACGACTCAAAGGGTATTGAAATTTCAGACCATTACAGTGTGCCTGAAAGACGAACACTCCTTAAATGGAACTATGTCGAAAAGCGTATTTTTGAGCTTATAAAGCTCGACAGATATTTAAGTCCAAAAGAAAAGGAAATGTATCCTCAGTGGCTTGAAAACAAGTTGGTACAAGAAGCGGAAAAGAAAAAAGTCAACGAAATACGTGACTTTATCCGTAATGCTCCCGAAGAAAAACAGGCACCTAAGGAGTACAGATACGAATACAACCTCGGTGATACTGTATATATCGGTGCAGACGAATATACCATACTTTCACTTGAAGACCCCGTTATTCTTAATGACAGCCAATATCCTTTATTCAATAAGGAATTTTCAAAGGCTGACTTTGAGAAAAAGGTAAAGGAAAACCCTGCTAACAATCACTTGAGAATAGAAGTAGAGGTTGAAATACCTGTTGAGGATAATGAACCCGAAAAAGAGGTTGATGAAAGCAATAAGCCTGATTTCTTGGTTCAATATGAACAGGTTAAAAAGGAAAATCCCGATGGTGTTCTTCTTATGCACACAGGCGGGTTCTATATTGCCTTAGGTAAAGATGCAGAAATTGTTTCAAAGCATACGCATTATTTAGCACCGAGAAAGAATTTTTACGGAAATGTCTTAATGCCTTGTTGTGAGGTTCTTGATTTTAACCTTAGTTATTGTCAGAAAGAGCTTTACGCAAATAATAATATCAATATTGTTATTATGGAGGTTGACAAAGGTGTTGTTGACAGATTCCCGACACCTTCGGTTGAAGATATATCTGAAACATTTGATGTCGAATATACCGATGCTTTCTTCGTTAATGACGGAAGTAACAATGTTGAGTGGGTATATTACAATCCTGACGGTAATGACGGTAAAGGACAGTTTGTAAATAACCTTATATCTTATGAGGATATTCTAAAGGCCGTAGAGCTTCATACGGATGAAAAAGAGTTCTTTGATTATCTCGGCTCTGTTGCTAAACAGACACTTTCCGATTACGGTACAAAAGAATACAAGGAAGATTATGAGTATTTCCAATCTGCTGTTGATTTAATTGATTGCACAAAAGAAACTATGCAGGTTCTTGTTGAAGAAGCAAAGAGCATAGAAAAGCCTGTATTAACTTTTGTACAGCCGGAAAGCAAAGAAACAGAAGTGTTATACGATGTTCTCTCAGCATTAAAGATTGATGATATTGACCTGACTTATGAGGGTGGTATTCTTGTTGCAAGAGATAATGATAATCTCTGGAGTGGAAAAGAACTTTGCGAATTCCTTGTAAAAGAAGCTTTTGTTTTTGAAAAAGACGGTTCTGTTCTTGGTATTCGTGATGAACTGCTCAAAGAGTTTAAAGAATTGTCAGAAAGCTACGGTGTACCTGTTAAGGACAGCATATTAAACCCGTATTGGCAACAGTATAACGAGCTTAAGGCTGAAAATGCTGATAAACTGTTTTTGTATCAGGTTGGAGATTTTTTTGAAGCTCTTGGCGAAGATGCAAAGGATATGGCAGAAGCCCTTGACTTACAGCTCACTCACAGAACAATCGGTGATAATGTTACTGTTGATATGTGTGGCATTCCAAAGCATCGTCTTGAAACTTATCTTGATATGCTTACAGACAGAGGTTTTGATGTTGCCGTGTGTTCTCTTGAAAATGGCGAGAGAAAAACCTATACGATTGTTTCTCAAAACAAGGAAGACCCCGTAGAAAGCAAACCTGTAGGAAGAATTGATTATCTTCATACAGACGGTAAAGTTCGTGAAAGTATCGAATACACGAGCGAATATCAGTTTGTAAAAGATATTAAGGAAGAAAACTATTACGGCACACCTATGGAGGTTGTTCTGTATCAGGACAAGGACGGTAATACAATCTCAACTAAATTTGTTGAAGATTTAGACCCACCGCCTCAAGGCTTTAATAAAATACCAAGTCCGTATTTGGAACGAGCCAAAGAAGAAATAGCGGAAGAAATTACTGATGCAGACCTTATAGGTAAAGAGGTCATAATTGACGGTAGCACTTTTGTTATCGAAAAGATTGACCCTGTATTTGGTGATGTGTCAATGAGGGACACCTCATCAATTTACCCTATAAACAGAGTTGAAAAGATAGGTTTTGTTCGTGAGCATTTGGCACCTGCAAAACAGGAATATACAACTGAAAGGGTTGCTGAATATACTGCAGCAGAAAACGGACTTCCTTATGATATTGTTGTAGAAACAATTAAGACGGAAGAACCTACTCTTACACCTCCCACTTGGGAAGAAAAGAAAGAGAAAGTAACAACACTTCATCCAACTATTCCTGAAAGCGAAAAGCACAATTTCAGAATAACAGACGATAACCTTGGTGTAGGCGGTCCGAAAGAAAAATTCCGTAACAATATGGCGGCTATTAATCTCTTGCACGAGCTTGAGTTTAAAAACCGTCTTGCAACTCCCGAAGAACAGGAAGTACTTTCAAAGTATGTCGGCTTCGGTGGTCTTGCTGATGCTTTTGATGAAAGCAAAGCAAATTGGGCAGATGAATACAAGGAACTTATCGTTACACTTTCACCTGAAGAATATGCTGCAGCAAGAGAAAGTACACTTACAGCCTTTTATACACCTCCCGTAGTTATTCGTGCTATGTATGAAGCACTTGGTAATATGGGATTCAGCGAAGGTAATATTCTTGAACCGTCTTGCGGTACAGGTAACTTTATCGGTATGCTTCCCGATAATATGCAGAAGAGTAAATTCTTCGGTGTTGAGCTAGATAGCTTAACAGGTAGAATTGCACAGCAGTTGTATCAGAAATCGGGTATTACAGTTCAGGGATATGAAAACGCATCACTTCCTGACAGTTTCTTTGATGTTGCCATAGGTAACGTACCTTTCGGTCAGTTTAAAGTAATTGATAAAAAGTACGACAAGAATAATTGGCTCATACACGATTACTTCTTCGGTAAGACACTTGATAAGGTTCGCCCCGGTGGTGTAATTGCATTTATTACTTCTTCGGGTACTATGGACAAGAGAAATTCAAATGTAAGAAAATATATCGCACAAAGAGCCGAGCTTCTCGGCGCCATTCGTTTGCCGAATAACACATTTAAGGCTAATGCAGGTACAGAGGTTACTTCTGATATTCTCTTCTTGCAGAAAAGAGATACTCTTGTAAATGATGAACCTGATTGGGTACACCTTGACCGTGATGAAAACGGTAACGAATACAATAAGTATTTCATAGACCATCCTGAGATGGTACTCGGTGAAATGGTTATGGAGTCCTCGCAGTTCGGTCATTCCTTGACTTGTAAACCGTATGAAGACAGAAATCTCGCTGACCTTTTAAGTGAAGCAGTACAGAATATTCACGCAGAAATAACAGAATTTGATGTTTCGGAAATCGGAGAAACAGAAGACCATTCAGTTCCTGCAGACCCGAATGTCAAAAACTTTAGTTTTACTGTTGTAGAGGATAAGATTTACTATCGTCAGAACAGCAGAATGAACCCTGTTGATGTTTCTGCAACTGCCGAAAGCAGAATTAAGGGTATGATTAAAATCCGTGATTGTGTAAGAGAGCTTATACGACTTCAAACGGACGATTATCCCGATTCTGCTATTCTTTCTGCACAGGACAGATTGAATACCTTGTATGACGATTTTACAAAGAAATACGGACTTCTCAATGCAAGAGCTAACAGATTAGCCTTTGCCGATGACAGCTCATATTGTCTTTTGTGTTCTCTTGAAATCGTTGGTGAAAACGGTGAACTTAAACGCAAGGCAGATATGTTTACCAAGAGAACAATCAAACCTCATATTAAGGTAACATCTGTTTCAACTGCAAGTGAAGCTCTCGCTATTTCAATCGGTGAAAAAGCAAAGGTTGATATGGACTTTATGTGTGAGCTTACGGGAAAGACGGAACAAGAACTCTTTGAAGAACTCAAAGGCGTAATCTTCCTTAACCCGGAATACACAAATGAGTATAGCAACGATGAAAGGTATCTCCCTGCAGATGAATACTTGTCAGGCAATGTACGAAAGAAACTTGAACTTGCAAGAAGAACTGCAGAGCTTTACCCCGATGATTACAACATCAATGTGGAAATGCTTGAAAAGGTTCAGAATAAAGATTTGACAGCAAGTGAGATTTCAGTTCGTTTGGGTGCAACTTGGCTCCCACCTGAAGATATTGAAAAATTTGTATATGAGATTTTACAGACACCACGTTATGCTCAATGGAATATTAAAGTTAAATATACCGAGCTTACGGGTGAATGGACTATTGCAAACAAGTCTTATGACCGTACCAATGTTGTCGCAAATACCACCTACGGTACAAACAGAATTAACGGTTACAAAATTATTGAAGATACTCTCAATCTTAAAGATGTGCGTATCTTTGACTATGTGGAAGATGAACACGGCAATAAAAAGCCTGTTCTCAACAAAAAAGAAACTGCTATTGCTCAGGGTAAACAGGAAATGATAAAACAAGCCTTTCAGGATTGGATTTGGAAAGACCCGGAACGAAGAGAAAGACTTGTAAGAATATATAACGATTTATTCAATTCTATGCGAGCTCGTGAATATGACGGCAGTCATATCACATTTTCGGGTATGAACCCTGAAATATCTTTACTACCTCATCAGATAAATGCAGTTGCCCGTATTATGTACGGTGGTAATTCCTTACTTGCTCATGTTGTTGGTGCAGGCAAAACATTTGAAATTGTTGCTGCAGCACAGGAAAGCAAAAGGCTGGGACTGTGCAATAAATCTCTTATTGTAGTTCCTAACCACCTTACTGAGCAGTGGGCATCTGAATATCTTCAGCTTTATCCGTCAGCAAACATTCTTGTTGCTACTAAAAAGGATTTTGAAACAAAGAACCGCAAAAAGTTCTGTGCTCGAATTGCTACGGGTGATTATGATGCTATTATCATAGGTCACTCACAGTTTGAGAAAATCCCTATCAGCATCGAAAGACAAAAGTATATGCTTGAACAGCAGATTGATG
>JAZNIJ010000225.1:0-3598 GCA_045577455.1 Eubacteriales bacterium | reverse complement strand
TATGGTAGAAAAGATGCGGTTTAATAAGATAATTAAAAAGGCTGACCTTGTAAAAGAAATCAATAATCATTATTTTACAGGGTGCTATCAGGTGCGAAATGAATGGATGGTTGACAGGTCAAATCTTGTGATTGCCGTGTTCAATGGTCAAAAAAGTGGGACGAAAAATACGGTTGATTATGCAAAGAGAAAAGGCGTTCAAGTTACGAATGTACTTGATAGCATTTAAAATCGATTTTGAGGACGAGTTACAAAGGCTGTTAAAGGGGTTGTAAGACAAAACTCTCTCGGGTAGGGTAGTTACACCACCCAAGACATTAAATCGCAAACAAGACGGCTGTTAAAGGGCGTGTAAAAGAATAAATACAAATCTTTTGTTTCAATTCTTCTTGAAAGTTAGAATTATTAAGAATTCTTAAATAAATTTCTAAAAACTATTGACATTCTATAAGAATTATGTTAGAATTCTTATAGAATTTAAGGAGGCGTTGATATGAACTATGATAAAGTAATTGTGGAACTACTTGCGAGAATTCAGGTTTTAGAAGATCAAGTTAAACTTTTAATGTCAAAGGAAGATCTTTTTGAAGGTCAAACTTTACAAGAAAGGAAAGGTCGCGAAGTTGTAAAGCTAAAAACTCAGGATATTCGAGACTATATTGAAGAATTGAAGAGTAATGCTAAAAAAGAAGGAGAGAACATCCTTATATTAAAAGCTGGCAATATTCATAGAGAAAAACATCTCAAATGCGCAATGCCTATGGTGTGCAATGCAATGAGACAGTGTATGCAAGAAGGAGATAAAGTTTTGCATGAAACCCCAAGTGGCTATTCATCTACCTTGGAAATTCAATATAGTTTATAATATATTAATGGATGGTGATATTTAATGAAAAAAGGAAGACGAATAGGTCTATTTATAGGTGGATTTCTTTTTGGATTAGTGAGGGGAATATTTTTCAAAAACAAATATTAAAGAGGGGATATAATGAGTTTTTTAACTGATAATATTGATAAGAATATATACAATGTATGGGAAAACATTAAACGACATTCTGGTGAAACCTTTAAAACTGTGACAGGAATTCCTTATGACTTTCATGTTGATGGAGAATATATCAGGCTACATAATACAAATTGGTCTATACCCAAGAAAGATGTTGAGAATGCTTTGTTGGTTAAGGAGCCTACTGTTTCAAAATTTAAAAAAGCAGGTTTTCAAGGACCATCTTATTTATACGGAATAATTACAGATAACAGAATAAAAAATTAAAGAAAAAGCGTGATGACATTAAAATCATCACGCTTTTTGGCGGAGATGCAGAGATTTGAACTCTGGCGCCGGTTTGAGCCGACCTACTGCATTTCGAGTTATGTCCGTTTGACCGACTTTGAACGATTTCATTAGAAATTGTTGGAATATAGCGGAATGCTAAAAAGCCCATAAAATCAGGCTTTTCGAGGGATTGAAAACTTAAAAACCGCATAAAACCTGAAACCTAAGTCATGTCGGCGAAGTTTGCCATTTCTAATATTTTTCTAAGATTTTTATTAGAAAAGTCATTAGAAATGGCTTATTTTTTACCCCTCTGGCGGAGCATTGGCAGTGCATTTTTGAGGCTCCGGTTACGGCGGATATAACCAAAAATTATATCGGCGGACTGTGCGGTAGATGGGATGCAAACTTTAAGAAAATATAATAGTGGAGCCGCTTGTCTATCTAGCATATTATCAATACAAGGCGAAATTCTATGTCGTTTTCTTTATTCCAATTGACGCATTCCCATTCGTATTTTTGCCAATAAAAGTGTTCTAAAATTTCTTGGAAATATTTATACCAACCACTCTCGGAATTCCATTCGTAGAATTGGTAGAAAGCTTTTTTAGATTCTGGCAATGCTAAATATTCGTCTGCTGACAGATATTCGTATATATCATCAAGTTCTCCTGTTTGAAAGTTGAACAACATATTTTTAGGTACATATCCACAAAATTCTTTTAGTGTTTTGTCCTCTGGGAAGCATGCTCTCATTTCTTTATCGGATACGGCAAATCCATGAAAGTATTCAGGATGTTCCTCGTAGGATTTAAAGATATTTTTAACTTCATCAGATAATTCATTATACTCTAATTGATATCCTATATCGTTAATTTTGTCAGCAGTTTCACCAAAATAAGAGCGAGAGCCATTATAATATGTTTCGCTTATTATTATATTGCCTTTTTCAATGTTTGTGATTTTATTGTTAATACATGTCCATTTTCCATCAATATTTACTTCGGTATACATATAGTAACTGGTCGACATAGTGTATCACCATCCTTTGTTTATAGCGTTTTTTACAATTAAATATGCATAGTTCCGTCTGCAAGGTCTTTTGCAATAAACGCAAAGAAATAAAATGGTACTGTTAAGAGCTTTTGCTGGGCATCATATCCGTAGTTATTTTTGGAAACTTTTATTGCATACTCAAACTTATTATGGTTTGCAAATTTTTCAAGAGAATTTAATGTACCTTTGCCTTTTTTTACATCTATTGGATACAGTTTGTTATCGGATTCAACAATGAATTCCAGTTCTGAAGAAGCCTTTCCTTTCCAATAAAATAACTTATGGTCTTTTGCTATAAGCTCGTTTGCTACAAAATTTTCGAAGAAAATTCCTGATAATGTATTATCCGTATTGTTAGACACAAATGAGGCAGCATTGATTCCGCTTTGATATGAGAACATTCCTATATCGCCTAAAAACAAACGGAAATTGCTTTCGTTATCTGACATAAGCGGGGAGGTGATATGCTCTTTTAACTGAAATGATTGGTTGACAATATGTGCCATAGTTAGCCACTGAATTGAAGTGGCAAAATCTCTTGTTTTGCTTTTTTCTTCGATAAGCCCGGGTGAAAAGTTTTTGGACTCTTTATTTAGCTGTTTATAAATATTTGAAAACAGAGTGCGCGAACGAAGAACTGCTTCTCGGCTTGCCTGATATAAATCCATATCAGAAAGATAGTTGTCATAAAGGACCTTCAGTATTTCCCTTGATTCAAAAAGATTATCATCATCAATATAAGTTTCCACTGCTTCAGGCATACCGCCTATGAGCAAATATTTATATACTTGTTCTATCGCAAGCTCGTGAATTTTAGAATCAAGTGGCTTTTTGTTTTCGTATGCACATTTTATGGCATCGAATAGCACTTTATTACTGTTCATCAAAAATTCATCAAAGGTCATTGGATAAATGGTAATTTGGTTTATTTTACCCACAGGGAAAAGGAACTTACTGTTGTCGCCTGCACCTCTTTTATGAGTTTCTCTTTGAATTTTAATACGAACCATTGAACCCGAAGCAATAACGGGTATTTCTCTGAAATCCTGGCAAAAATATTTAAGCGAAGATATTATATTTGGACATTCCTGGACCTCATCAAATATCAATAACGTATCTTCTGTTATTTTTTTACCTTTAAGTAAAGAGATATATTCAATAATTTTTTCGGCATTTGCAGTGTTTTCGCAAAATTCACGAATTTCATCTTCTATTTTGCAATCAATATAAATATAATTATCTTTATAAAAAGTTTCTGCGAATATA
>JAZNIJ010000224.1:0-1937 GCA_045577455.1 Eubacteriales bacterium | reverse complement strand
AAAAAAAGAACAGTAGAAGTGAAAAAGAAATATTATAATCAATTTAATGATAAATCCCGATTTGACGAGGTGAAATATATGAATGAAGAATGCTTGATTTGCAAAGCACCATTGGAATACCTCAATACCGACGAAGAAATGGAATGTGTGCTTTGCCATAAAAAACAGTATAGTAAAACAAGATGTGTCAATGGTCATTTCGTTTGCGATGAATGTCATACAAGCGGAATGGACGGTATCATTTCCATTTGTCTGAATAGCAAATCTGATGATCCGATTGAGATTTTGGAAGAAATGATGAGTATGCCGTCTTGCCATATGCACGGCCCCGAGCATCATACGATGGTCGGCTCGGCACTTCTGACCGCTTACAAAAACGCAGGCGGTGAAATTGATCTTGGCTCTGCACTTGGAGAAATGCAGAAAAGAGGGAAACAAGTCCCAGGCGGTGCTTGTGGATTTTGGGGAGCTTGCGGTGCAGGTATCAGCACGGGAATGTTTATCTCCATTGTCTTGAAAGCAACTCCTTTGGCAGGAGAAGTTTGGGGATTATCTAACCAAATGACAGCACGAGCATTAGATGCGATAGGCAAAAATGGTGGCCCCCGTTGTTGTAAAAGAGATTCCTATCTTGCCATCATAGAAGCTATCAAATTCACGAGCGAAAAATTACATATCGATATGAAGCTGAACTCTGTGATTTGCACCCGTTCACACTTGAATAATCAATGCAGGCAGGAAAAGTGCCCTTTTCACAAGAACTATACAGAATAACAAAATTCCGATTTGTTTTAAAATAACCCGTGAAGATAGTCCGATAACCATATAGAAATATTAAAAGCCATTTCCGATTCAGGTCGGGAGTGGCTTTGCGTTACTTATGTCATTGACTTAATATGTCATCCGTGCTATAATTAACTGACCGATAAATTTGAAGTTTATAGAGGTAATGTATGAAATATGCAAAGGAAGAGGTAAAAATAGAAGGGGTGAAAACATATATTTTTACCCCTGAAAATGCGAAACTCCTGCTGTCCGACACCAATCTCATGGGGGAATTAAATTTGCCCAATGTTTATGTGGAAGCTTTTCAGTACAACATTGACGTAGCAGAACAACATTTTGATAAACATCTGTTTCCAACGATATTTCTCTACAAAGGTCGTTGGTATTCTTCTCTTTGTATCCAAATTGGTGAAAGCTATACCGATGTAAAATATCATGAAAAATGGCTTTGCCGCAGGTGCTTTGAAACAATAGCCGAACATATTTTAATTCCAGGGGAAGATAACCATATTTTCTTTCCAGTTGGGTGGCATCGCAGATATTCATCTGCCTTTCATTTCATGCGATGTAAAAAATGTAGTGAACGTACAGATAGGGATATGCTGACGGAAGAAGAATTTCAAATAAACATTGAGAGATAATTGCAATTTATAGAGAACCGTAAACTTTCAGTTTTACGCATATTATGAATTTATAACAGCCTTATCCACTATGTGTGTGGATAGGGCTGTTTTTGAGGTTATGGGGCGATTATCTCGCCCCTTTATCTCTGCTTCGGTAAGGTCGGTTGGCGTTCTGCCTGTCAGCTTTTTCCTGATACCGCTGTAGCTTTTCGTGCATGGTTTCGGCTTTTGGAGTGGCTTTGCGTTACTTATGTCATTGACTTGATATGTCAGCCGTGCTATAATTAACTGACCGATAAATTTGAAGTTTATGGAGAAATGCATTATTTTAAAAAATTGATAGGTGGCGAGGCTATATGTATACGGAGTTGATTAAAGACAAATTATTTGAACAATCAGAAGTATATCGGGCATTAAAACGTGGAGAGACGGCTTCGGTTCAATACAGCGGATATAAAGATGAAAAATGGGGAACAAGAGATGCTAATTATCTAAATCGTATGCGTTTGGCATATTATCTGCTTTATG
>JAZNIJ010000223.1:0-3590 GCA_045577455.1 Eubacteriales bacterium | reverse complement strand
TAAATATATGGCGAGAATAGAAACGCTCACTGCATATAGATGTGAGTTTCATTATTTATTAAGAAATAATCCTTTAAAAGAAGAGGTAAAAGAAAAAATAAAGGCGGAAACTCCACCTGAATATACATTAGATGATTTTATCAAAGATTTTACTGAGTATACGTCTTCGCTTGCAATCGGAAAAATTAGCGAAAGAGCAATTTGGCTTCCTGAAGAGAATATTTATCTTCGTAGCCAAGAAAAAACAAAAAAGTGGAGAATAGTTCCTTATGCAGGAAAACAAGGAAAACCATTTCGGATTATAAAAACAAGCACTGGCAAAAGATATGATTTTGGGTCTGATAGTGCCGCTTTGTATGAGCATAATATTTTTATGTATCAAACGGAGAAATCTGCTATTGCAATTTTTCATAGACAAAGTGGCTCTGGATGTAAAAGTGTATTTTTAGAAGCGGCAAATAATATGCTACGCGAAAAGGGGCTCAAATTGGAGATGGAATTGTATCTTCCATTGATTCCTGCAGACGAAGATATTCAACCAGCAAAAATACAACTGCAATATATACGCGATGTGGCAACCTCTGATATTGCAGAAAATATACACAAAAGGAAGCGTAGAGAAGTTATACAGGAATTAGGTTTAAACCTTGAGTCTCGAGAAAATAATGCTATAAAAAATATTTTACAGGATATGAAAATGGGGCGCATTACTAGCGATGTAGCTTTTGTAAGAATAAAACAAATCTGTCCTAATACTGAAATTTATAACGATGCGGAAATTCTTTTTAGAATAGGAAAGCGCCATAAGACAATTCGTTGGGGCGAGTTTGATTCTTTCTTGGGAAATTACGATATCACAGAACGTTTACATACGAAATTCAAGTTGTCTAATGACTATATTGGAGCATTAACAGAATTAACGGATGAATATTATGATAATATCATCAAAGAGGAGAATGTAAAATGAAAGATGAATTTATATGGTCTCTTGTTGCAATTACATTACTTGTTATAATGCTTCTAGGTAATAGAAAGGTCCGGCTTTTTTCTTTAATAAAAGAGCAACTGTTGGTTTTTAAAAATGCCAAAAATGAAAAGCCATCGTTTTGGGATTTTACCTGTTTTCTTGTATTTCCAACAATTTTTGCAATTATCCTTGTTATAAAGTTGAATTTTATTATAGACGAAATTTTAGGGAATCTTTTAACTACGGTTTTTTCAATAATTTTTACAGTTCTGTTTGGTTTTGCGGCTATTATGATAAGTAAAATTGATAGTAGAAATGAAATTGAAAAGCAAGTTGCAGAAGAAACTTTTATATCAATAGTTTCTTCAACAATTTTATCTTTGTTTGCTGCAATCTTATCAATTATTATTACTCAAATTGATTCGATAATTGGTTTTAAAATAATATCCATTTTGATTTTATGCTTTTCATTAATAATTATTATGTTACTTTTGATGATTACCAAAAGAACTTTCTTCCTATATATAAAAAACAAGAAATGAGTTTTTAACATAAAACAACTATAGAACTCTGAAGCGATTGAATATTTCTCTGGACTTATGAAAAGCTTTGTGGTATGTGTGTTGCATGAAGGGAGTGCAACATATGAGAATGATCGAAGAATTGTTTTATGGAAACATATGCCCGTGCGAGAAACACCTGACTCGTGGTAGTGAGTATTCGCATCTGCTCGAATTGGCAGTGAAGAATGAGGAGAAACTGGCTGAACTGCTATCACCACAACAGAAAGAGATGTTTGAAAAGGTCAAGGACTGTATGACGGATATGAACAACCTTCTGGAAAAGGAAGCTTTTATCGATGGCTTCAGGTTAGGTGTGAAGCTTGTAGCAGAAGCAGTTTATGATATGTCGGGAGATATATGATTGCGATTATTATGCCTTTTCTGCGCGGTGTGGCGTGATTTTAGCAGAGATAAAGCGAGGGTGGGGTTGTTTGTCCCTGCTCTCGCTTTTGGTGTTTTGTGGCGATTGTTGGGGGCTTTGTGGGGCTGAAAAGTGTCGATAGTGACGTTAGTGACGAAAGTTTTATGGGTGGTAAATATGTCGGCACTTTCGTTCCTGTCGTCCCTGTGTTATTAGAAAGTCCTATTTATAGTGCTAATGTAAATTGTTTTACTATTGTAAAAATGGTGCTTTTGTTATATGATTTGAGTGTAACTAAATATAATGCGAAAGCAGGTGGGGTTTTGAGATGTATAAATGATAGATTTATAACTGATTTAAGGACAGGCTGTTTGGCATTCTTTTTAGAACAGGTGAAATTAAACCGAGATAAGTTGTGTCTTGAAATACGAGATGGGTATATAAATATATACTACAAGGGTGGCAACCTTTTAAAAATAACCCAAAAGAAAAATGCTTATTCATTTCACTTTGATTCAAGGTACTGCCTTAATAAAGGGGATGACAGTAACTACGAGAAGTTGAATGCTCTGAATCCATCATCAAATCAGGATTACATAGATAACTTTGAACTTATGATGTCAGAAATGGATAGTTGGCTTAAAGCACATCCTAAAAAAGAACGTGAATTTCAACACGATTTGCTTGTGAATAACTCAAACATCATAGATATTGAGTACGCTACCCCTAAGTCAAAGATAACAGGCGAAAAACTGAATATGCGCCTTGATATGCTTATGGTTGAGGGCGATAAGCTTATTATAGTAGAGAATAAATACGGAATAAGTGCAATAAGCGGTAATGCAGGAGTCAGTGTTCATTATGCTGATATTTGTAAATTGCTTAATACGCCTGATGTGTATGAAGAACTATTGCAATCTGTAAAAAACATTGCCAATGCAAAATACGAATTAGGACTTCTCGATAAGCCTGTTGAGAGTATTGATAAAACTAAAACGGAAATACTTTTCCTTTTTGCAGATTTTAATCAGAAAAGCGAAAGCCTGAAAAATGAAGTAAAATCAATGACTGTAACCTATCCGTATAAGGTGTTGTTTATGGATGGTGATGAAACAATAATTGATTTCAATAAAGTTGAAGATATTTGAAAACTATGAACATAACAATCCACAGAGGACAAAACCAAATCGGTGGCAACATAATAGAAATTTCCACCACTACAACAAGAATACTTCTCGATGTCGGTCTTGAGCTTGATGACGATAAAAACCAATCGTTGCCTGAAATTCAAGGTCTGTTTGATAGTGCAGAATATGATGCTATATTTATTTCTCATTATCACGGAGACCATATCGGACTTGCTTACCATACCCATAAGGATATTCCGATATACATAGGTGAGGCGAGTTATAAGATAATTAAGGCATCTGATAACTATAAAAACACAGAGAGCTTTACTCCATCGGGATTTTTATTGCACAAGAAAAGCATAACCATAGGTGATATTACCGTTACGCCGTACTTATGCGACCATTCAGCATTTGATAGCTATATGCTTTTATGCGAGGCTGATGGTGAAAGGATTCTATATACAGGCGATTTCCGTTCAAATGGCAGAAAACCTTTTGAGTGGATATTGAAAGAATTACCTAAGAATGTAGATGTTCTTATTTGTGAGGGAACAACTCTTTCAAGAGAT
>JAZNIJ010000222.1:0-7815 GCA_045577455.1 Eubacteriales bacterium | reverse complement strand
GATTGTACCTGCCTTATTGGCAGTCAGATCACTTATTACACAGATTGCATTGTAATTGAACATTGACGGAATATCCTGCATGTAATTACGAATCTGATTATAGGCGTTCTCTGCGCCCACCTCATCCTTGGATGGACTCTTTAGTTCCATTAAAACAAGAGGGAGACCATTGATAAAAAGAATTATATCAGGACGGCGGTTGTTACCGTTTTCGATATATGTATATTGGTTAACTGCGTAGAAGGTATTGTTATCTGCTTTGCTGTAATCTATCAGATAAACAATAGAAGAACATTCTTCACCTTGGGAGAAATATTTAACCTCGACACCATTTTGCAAATAGCTCATAAAGGTCTTATTCTTCTGAACAAGACTTCCGCTTTCAAAGTTTTTGAGCTTGTATATTGCTTCATTGATGGCTTCAATGGGCAGTTTCTTATTAATGCGAACAAGGCTGTCCAGAAGAGCAGATTCCAGAAGAGGACTTGAGAAATCCTCTCTGTTCATATCCGGTGCATAGATATGAGTATAGCCCATCTTTTCTAATAACTCTATAACCGCTTGTTCAAATAATTCTTCTGTGAAGTGCATAACAATGCCTCCTCATGTCAAATGTTTTGTCGTGCACTTATCCATTCTTCAATGCTTAAGATGTATTCCCGCCATCCGTCGGTATTTTCTATTGCAGATATAATCTGTGGCACTACAGTTTCAACCTTTTCTTGCAGTTGATCACAAATATTGTTTACAAGTTGGTGTTTATCTGCCACCGAGTGGATTTCTCGTGCAATCATGCAAATCTCGCTATTGTCAGACACAGATATTAGTAAGTTGTGCAGAAATTCTTCCGGCGATTTTCTTTCTGGAAGTGAATATTGACTGATTAGGCTTAAGGCATGATTTCGTTTTTGATCAATATCACCTTCTGTACCAGAAAGAATTTTTTTCATTTGCTCCAACTTTTCTTCTTGTGTTCCATATTCGTCTCCATCAAGAAGGATTAAAACATTATCACAATTAACGGAAGATAGTGCGTGAGCTGCAGCTAAGTAAAATGCATTATGTGCAGCTCCAAATCTTAACACAGATGCTTTGCGTTTTATGTTGTATTTTTTTAGTATGTATGTAACTATAGCTTGAGAAAAATCATCTTCTACATATATTTTTATTGGATGAGTAGATGATCCTGTTAAATCGCGGATTATATCATCATTAGGTTTATCCATGACAAAAAATTCAGATGTTCCATCAGGTTTATTTATAAGGTTCAAATACTGCAATCCTACTTTTTCGTTCAGGTGCAGAACTTCTAGAGAGTGTGTTGTAAAAACGATTTGAAGATGCTTGTTGATTGCAATCTCATGCAACTTTTCAATAAGCCTTCGTAATGCGGATACATGTAAAAGCAGATCAATTTCATCAATCAAAACAAGTGAATAGGGCTGTGCATTTATGACCTTTTCAAGTATTTTTATTGTACGTTGTTCTCCAGTTCCCATACTTAAGGAAGAGTACTTCAATCCCGATTTGGTATGTACCCCTAAAAAATGGTGTTTCTGATATAAATTATCAACAAGAACTGCATAGTCTTTATTTAGAACATAGGCTGCAGCATCCAAAACTTTTTTCGAAATCCTGTCGGAGCGTTGGTTAGAGGTGTAAATAACGCGGGATGTCGCTGTCTTTTTCTCGATTTCAGGCAAGCATGTATCTATGCCAATATAGTACACATTTCTTTTAGGACGCGATGAATATGGCGGAGCCCATCTATCAAATGTTTTTGAGTAAACTCTTGAATTTAAAGTCTTCCATTCACCAGTCTTTGTCTCCGTTTTATTCAAAACATGGAATTTACTACCCTCCCACAAGGCATCTGTATTGGGCACAAAGAACTCAGGGAAATGATGGTCTTCCCCCTGATTACTTTGTCCTTGTGAATCCTTATCCGGTTGATAAATACAGGCTAGTGCATGGATAATTGTTGTTTTTCCAGCTCCATTAACACCCATTATTGCTGTAAGAGGTTTTTCAAACTTAATTCTTACATCATGCAAGCCTTTTAATTTTTCGAAATACACAGATTGAATTTGAATTTTTTCCATATTTTTCCTCTCTATTGCAAGATAAACGATAATTTAGCGGCTTAAGTTAGATCGCTGACATTCAATGCGCCAGACATAAGTCGAGGAAGCAGGCTATCACGCAATTCGCGCAACGCCTTTATCTCAAAATACGAGTTCTGGATTTGCCGAAGCATAGGCATTATCATGTTATTAAATTCTTCGGCAATCTCCACCGGCGGAATGGTGATTTCAATTTCACCCATACCACCATCCCAAACAGCGTAAGGCATAGTGGATCCCTTAGAGGTGTTTTGTGCATGATCGATGTTGCTGTCCAAATCACATGTCAGCAAACCAAAGCTCAAATATGATGGATCAACGGGTTTTAAAACAAAACATGTGGTTCGAGTAATGCCATCGCAAGGTGCAATAATAACACGGTGGAAATATACACGCATTGCGCCAATTAGGATGTCATCTTTACTAAACCGTATTAAGCTGCTTTGCGCTTCTTCATTAGGGCGAAAATCAGCAACAGCAAAAGTCTTCATAGGAATGGTGTCAATCGGCAAATATGGTAGTTCTGGCGCAGAACCCGCTTTGATAGCATGTTTTTGTAACTGAAGAATATCTTTTATTTTGCCTTGCTTCCATGTTGCCGGTGGTGTTCTGCCAAACGGTTTATAGTCTATGAACCAGTCACGATACAGCGCTTGTGCCTGCTGCTGTAAATTATCGTTTATCTTTTGATTGTTTTCGATCTTATCGTCAATAGAACGAAGGATACTGCTGATTTTTTGCTGTGTTGATATATCCGGCAAAACAATATCAATATCCTGAATATTTTTAATAGGCAACTTGGCTTGAACAGCGCCAACAGTTCCTTTAGCAATTTCAGCTTGACCCAAATCCGATTTCAAATAATAATACAAATAATCCCGATCCACACCATCCAACTGTGTGAGTTTTACGCAGTTTTCCGTTAAGTTTGCCTTATGTAAAGACTCGCCAACTATCGCAACCAAACCAATCGTTCCTACGATTGACAAAACAATATCTCCGGCTCCCACTATATACCTTGCTATAGATTTTTGAGTTTCATCATCCACATATTCAAAATCATTATTTAACTCAAGAGTGGATTTGTTATTCAAATCACGAACGCGAATGTAGGGGTGACTGTTGGGCTCAGTAATCAAATTTGTTCCCTTGGGCAATCGCTTTCCGCCTTTTACTAATGCCAATTCGCCCAATTTTACTTTTTTTAACATAAACATATCATCCTAATAAATATTTTATAAATTACTTTACCAAAGCCACAATTAACGCTACCAGAGAAACAAGTGCAGAAAAAAGAGCGACTATATAATTTCGGTCTTTCTCACGCAAAACTTCTATACCCAATATAATACAATCAAAGCCCAAGATCCCCATAATTACAAGTGCAAACTTCGAGATATTATCTTGAGTCCAATATATAGCTCCGTTTTTAAACAGAAGATAGAATACCACTATACCGAAAAACATTATGGGGATACCGATTGCCAATTTAAGAAACAAAGAAACCCCGTCTGGTTGTTCTTTAGTATTTGTTGATATGCCGTGTGGCTTGGTTTCATCAACTATGCGGTTGGTTGACCACTCTATTCTTTCGGTCAACTGTTCAATATAGTTATTCATCTGCTCATCGTCGAATCGAAGTGTTTTAGACTGTGATTTCAACTGTTTTCTCGTTTCCGACAGTTCTCGTTCTAACTGCTGAATTCTATCTTCTTTTCGTTCAGCCTTACTTTGCTTAGAGCTCATAACCAATAGCCCCCAATTTTTCTCTAATCTCCGCTTCAAGCTTGTGAGATTTCGCAAAGAGTTCTGATAACTCAGAAGTTAATCGATTCATCTTATCTTCAAAAGGTTCACCATCATCTTCCTGTTCCTCGATGCCAACATAACGACCGGGAGTAAGAATATAGTCCTGCTTGGCAATTTCTTCAGTATCAACTACAGCACAAAAGCCTTTTGCATCTTCAAGAGTACCGTCAGCGTATGCGTTGTAAGTGTCAGCAATTTTTGCAATATCTTCATCTGTCAGCTCTCTGAGTTTTCTTGTAACCATAGTACCCAGCTTACGAGCATCAATAAACAAGGTCTTACCCTTTTGTTTTTTGTTCTTTGCAAGGAACCAGAGTGAAACAGGGATCTGTGTTGTGTAGAAAAGCTGTGTCGGCATTGCAATAATGCACTCGACCAAATCGGCGTTGATGATATTTTTGCGGATTTCTCCTTCGCCGCCGGACTGGGAAGAAAGTGAACCATTAGCAAGCACCATACCTATTTTGCCGTTTGGAGCAAGATGATGAATCATATGCTGAAGCCATGCAAAGTTGGCATTGCCTGCAGGTGGCATACCGTATTGCCAGCGAACGTCATCTGTGAGCTTATCTGCACCCCAATCAGAAAGGTTGAATGGCGGATTTGCCATAATGTAATCTGCACGAAGTGTAGGATGGCAATCATTAAAGAAAGTGTCTGCATTAAATTTGCCGAGGTCAGCATCAATACCACGAATTGCAAGGTTCATTTGTGCCATTTTCCAAGTGGTAGGGTTAGAATCCTGACCATATACGGAAATATCGTTAATATTACCACGGTGATTCTCCACAAATTTTGCTGACTGAACAAACATACCGCCTGAACCACAGCAAGGGTCATAAACACGACCGTTGTACGGCTGTAAAACTTCAACAAGTGTACGAACAACACAAGAAGGAGTATAGAATTCACCTGCAAGTTTGCCTTCCTGTTCGGCAAATTTAGAAAGACAGTATTCATAAGTTCTGCCGAGAATATCTTTACTTGAGCCTGCATCAACCATTTTAATGTTTGTAAAAAGGTCAACTACATCACCAAGACGGCGCTTGTCTAATTCAGGACGAGCAAAGTTTTTCGGAAGAATATCTTTAAGACGTTTGTTTTCCTTTTCAATTGCACGCATAGCATCATCAATAATTGTACCGATTTCGGGTGTGTGAGCATTTGAAGCAATAATATTCCAACGTGCATTTTCGGGCACAAAGAAAATGCCTTCAGAAGTGTATTCGTCTATATCTTCTTCGAATCCGTCGCCTTCAGCAACAAGTGCCTGATACTTTTCATCAAATCTATCAGAAATATACTTAAGGAAAATAAGCCCAAGTACAACAGATTTATATTCTGATGCATCCATATTACCACGCAATACGCAAGCCGCATCCCATATCTGTTTTTCAAAGCCGATTCCGGTAGTGTTATTTGTAGCCATAGTTAATTCTCCTAACAGCCTATAATTATACAAATTACATTATAATACAATTTTTTACATATTTCAACTAAAAGTGATACCACGAAACGGACTTTGAAAGCTTTAAAATCAATTAAATTATACCACCCTCTATTTATATATGACAAAAAGTGCGAAAAGCTACACAAGTTTTTACAATTTCCCTTAAATTTCTACATTTTGCATATACGGTGAGGGTGTATGTTAGTTGAATTGCTGTGTTATTGTGAGTTGATTCGGGTAAAACTAAAAGCATTCGAATCGGGAAAAGAGAATGCTTTTCTTGGGTTGGTGTCACCTTAAAACACCTATTGATACATTTTTATTGTAGCAACCAATATTGTGTGGTATAATTAACTTGCTAAGTATAAATTCACGTTCAATTTTCACTCTACCAACGGTTGATTTCTCCCTACTCAACCAACGGTTCCTGTAATTTTCGTCCTTAAAGCTCTACACTATAAGCGAAAGGAGGCAGCTTATGGACCAGGTAAAAATCGGAAAATTTATTGCTGAGTGCAGAAAAAAGAAAAGCCTGACTCAAATGCAGTTAGCAGAAAAGCTTAACATCACCGACAGAGCGGTGTCAAAATGGGAAACGGGAAAATCTATGCCTGATTCTTCCATTATGTGCGAGCTGTGTGATGCTCTTGGCATCACCGTAAATGATTTATTATGTGGGGAGGTAGTTACAATGGATAATTACAATAAAGAATTAGAAAACAATTTACTTGAAATGGTTAAGCAAAAGCAAGAAGCTGACAAACGGTTGCTCCGTATGGAAGCACTTGCCGGTGCAATGGCGTGTATTCCTCTTGCGTTAGGTTGTATAATAGGCTTAACCGTACCAATGGAGGAGTGGCTACAAGTAGTAATAGTGTTATCAAGCATGGTACCGCTGTTGGTAGCAATACCATTCCTGTTGCGCATCGAGCAGGTTGCAGGCTTTTATGAATGCAAACACTGTCACCACCAATACGTGCCAAAATATAAATCTGTGTTTATGGCGCCTCACGTTGGCAGAAGCAGATATATGAAGTGCCCCGAATGCAGAAAATGGTCGTTACAAAAAAAGGTTATCGGTAAGGATTAAAACAAAAAGACTGTTAGCTTAAATGAAAGCTGACAGTCTTAATTTTTATTCGGTTATTGGCACGGCTGCTTTATCAGAGAATAATCTCCCTGCCTTTTTCTGCTGACTCATAAATCGCACAGAGAATTTTTATCATATCCACACCCTGAGAGGGCTTGAAAACAGGCTCCGCGCCCTCGGTAATAACGTCAATGAAATTACGTATGTTTTTCTTGTGTCCGTTTGTATCTAAGTTGCCCGTCGGAGTAATATCGAGAAGCTGTCCGTCCTCTTCTGTGAAAAATTCTACTCCGTTATCCTGCCATTTTAGACCTGCTTTTGTACCTCTGAGCTCAACAAAACGGTTTTCAGCTTTAATGTTTGATGCCCAGCTGAATTCTATTTGAAGAACTGCGCCGTTGTCAAAACGAATCATACCCATTGCAAGGTCCTCAACGTCAAACGTGCCCTCTGAATCTGCATCACCGAATTTTGAGTTTTCGGAATCACTTGTGTCGTTATCGGCAAATTTTGTGTATGTATTTGCGCTGACCGCAACAGGTGTAGGGTTACCCATAAGCCATACTGCAAGGTCTATCATATGAACGCCAAGGTCAATAAGCGGACCGCCGCCGGACTGTTCCTTTGTTGTGAACCAGCCGCCCTTTCCGGGTATTCCGCGTCTTCTTTGCCAACCGCAGCGACCGCAATAAATTTCGCCCATTCTGCCTGCTTCTACAAACTTTTTTGCGTACTGCGAAGCTGTTGCAAAGCGGTTGTTTCTTATAACCATAAGCACCTTGCCTGCCTCATCAGCGGCATTTTTCATTTTAAGAACCTCTGTAACGTCAATAGCATCCGGCTTTTCGCACAAAACGTGCTTGCCTGCCTTGAAGGCATCAACCGCAATTATAGAGTGCAAATAGTTCGGTGTACAAATATCAACCGCATCAATGCTTTCATCCTTAAGCAGCTCTTTGTAGTCTGTATATACTGCGGCATCCGGGTAATATTCATCACGAAGCTCAATTGCTCTTTCTTCAATAATATCGCAAAAAGCAACTACCTCTACTCGGTCATCCTCACAATAATTTTCAACGTGGCTTCCACGGCAAATACCGCCGTTACCAATAAGTGCAATTCTTAATTTTTTCATAGCTTTTCCTCCTATGGTAAATTACCTGTATTCATTATACCAAAGAGAGAAAAAAAGTAAATAGACAACTTTAAATAATTGAGGCAACAGCCTTACAACAGTTGATTCTCCTACAAATTTTTATTGTTTTTCTTATTTCTTTATAATAATATTGAAACACTCTTTCCCAAATGGTATAATGTAATAACGATTATAGTTAGTCGAAACA
>JAZNIJ010000221.1:0-5731 GCA_045577455.1 Eubacteriales bacterium | reverse complement strand
GTCAGAATGACAGGTATGGATGATGGTTTTCGTCAGGAATATGAATATTGGGCTAACGAGGATTACAATACTGTCGGTGAAAACTTTTGGTGCAAGGTGGTTTTTGAAAATGAAATTCCATTTGCTGTAATAGAGTTCGGTATGCACGAGGGTGTAGTTACCATTATGGAAACCCTTGTCGCTCCCGAAAAGCGTGGTCAGGGTATGGGTTCAAAGGCTATTAAAGAGCTTCTTGAGAATTCAAAAATTATAATCGGTATTGATATTGAAAAGGCTGAGGCTATAATTTTTCCAAGCAATATCGCATCACAAAAAGCCTTCGAAAAAGCAGGCTTTAAGCATCACCATACTCACGAAGACGGTGACGCTACGACTTATGTTTATGAGGTTAATCCAATCGCAAAGCATTACGATATTTTAATAAATGAGGGGAATGATCCTGTTCACGACCCTGAACCACTTAAAGCGTATATGGATAAGTGGGATGGTCAGGTGTTTATTGATAAAATGCAGTTGTCAAAGGACAATACTGTTCTTGAAATCGGTGTGGGCACAGGCAGACTTGCTGTTCGTACTGCACCACTTTGCAATGAGTTTTATGGTATTGATATTTCACCTGAAACAATAAAAGGTGCTACAAAGAACCTTGAAGAATATCAAAATGTAAATCTTATATGCGATGATTTTATGACACATAGTTTCAATACCACTTTTGATGTTATATATTCATCACTTACCTTTATGCACATAAAGGACAAGATAGGTGCAATAAACAAGGTTCGTCAATTACTTAAAAACGGTGGATTGTTTTTGTTATCTACAGATAAAAACCAAGATAAATTTATTGATATAGGTTCAAATAAAATTGAAGTTTATCCCGATACTACAGAAGAAATCACACAGTGCATAAATGTTTCAGGATTGAAATTACTTGAACACTACGAAACAGAATTTGCAAATGTTTTTGTATGTGGTTTTCATTGACTTATAATGACAAATAAGAATTTTATGAGGTGAACAGATGACAAAGCATATTGCAAATATAATTACCGGTTGTCGTATTCTTGGTAGTATTTTGTTCCTGTTTTTTCCTGCATTTTCCTTGGAGTTTTATATTATTTATATCCTCTGCGGTTTTAGTGATATGATAGACGGTACTATAGCGAGAAAGACAAACAGTGTCAGTAAGTTAGGTAGCCAACTGGATACTGTCGCCGACATTGTTTTTGTAGCACTATCTCTGATTAAATTTTTACCAGAACTCCATATACCCGGGTGGTTATGGATATGGGGTATTGTAATTGTAATTATCAAAATTGGTAATATTATATGGGGATATGCTTCTAAAAAACAGTTTGTATCCATACATACCGTAATGAACAAGGTTACCGGATTTTTATTGTTCCTTTTACCCTTAACATTGTCTTTTGTAGAATTAAAATACAGTTCTATCGTGGTATGTTCCATAGCGACATTCGCAGCAATTCAAGAAGGCTTTTATATTGGCACCAACTTGAATAGAGATTAGGTTGAATTCAATTTATAAACTAAAAAAGATGTTAAAGGATGGTGATTATATGGCGTCAAGGGTTATGCATTTGGCGATTGCTAATGAGATTATGAAGCAAGTGCAAATTAACGATATTGACCGTTTTCATCTTGGGGTTGTTTTGCCTGATGCCTATAAGCACAATATTCAATCTGCTACCGACAGTCATTTGAAATATACTACCGAGGACAGCACTAAAAAGACGTATAAATTAGCTTGGTTTCGTGAAACCTATGGTGAGCGAATGAAAACGGATGAGCTGTATCTTGGTTATTATCTGCATTTGATTCAGGATACCATTTTTCGTTATTTCGTTTATTCCTTGCATAACTGGGACCCATACCCGAAAGGGAATATTGAACGGTTACATAATGACTATAAATTGCTGAACCACTATGTAGTTAGTGAATACAACATCAGCGATTCTTTGGTGATTCCTGAAGATATAAGCAAAGAGCCGATTTTTGATATTTATCCTTTTGATACCAAGCAGTTAGTGGCTGATTTTAAGACGGATTTTGAGCCGTATAGCGATGGTGAAGCGTTCTTCTTTACTCAAAAAATGGCGGATGAATATATAAAAATGGCAACAGAAAAATGCCTTGAAGAAATCAAGGCATTGGAAAATGGCACTTCAACTATGAACGAGCTTGATTGGGCGTGGGATAAGAATCCACCCAAACAAAGTGCGTTTCAAAGGTTGAAGGATAAGATATCTAAAAAGAGAGGGAATTATGGGCTTACTTGATGTTTTAAAGAAAATACCATCAGCTAAAGAGTTGAAAGGCGGATTTGGTGAATATCTTACAAAATATTATTCTAAACTGGTTCTTGATGGATTAGTAATCCATGATGTTTTAATAGACGGTGAAGATGGTTATACATCACAGATTGATTTGGTTATTGTCGGTCTGAAAGGTGTTTATGTGGTTGAGGTTAAATTCTTTGAAGATGCCTGTATATATGGAGATGGTAAAAAATCAAAGTGGTATTATTACCGTGGTGGCAAAAAGTACGATATTTACAGTCCACTTAAACAAAACAAGAAGCATATTGAGTACCTTAAAGATTTCTTAAAAGATTTTGGAGATATTCCGTTCTTTTCAATTCTTGCTATATTGTGTGATGATGTAAAGGTCACAAATTTAAATGATGATAAAGAAAACCCTGATACAGTTGTTATTACAGGTTTATTTGCTCTTGAAAAAGCTATACAAAAAATAGCAGGGAACAAACCAATTGTTTTCGACGAATCTAAAAAGCAAGAAATATATGACTATATAATTAATAATCAGCACCAAGGAAAAGAAGCTCGACAGGAACACAAAGAGAATGTCAAAGCCTATAAAAATAATGAAGAAGAACTAAAGAAACAGAAAATTTGTCCGTATTGCAAAACGGAACTCGTATTGAGAAAAGGAAAGTTCGGTGAGTTTTACGGTTGTTCAAATTATCCGAAGTGCAGATATACATTAAAGATGGATAAGTAATTAAATAAAAACAGGAGAACATTATGAGCTACATAATGGATTTGAGAAAAATGGTCGGACACAGACCTTTATTGCAAGTTGGTGCAAGTGTTATTGTGGTTGATGAGTGTGGTCGCATTTTGCTTCAATTACGCAGTGATAATAACACTTGGGGTTATGCCGGTGGTTCAGTAGAAATAGATGAAAAGGTTGAAAATGCAGCCAAGCGAGAACTATATGAAGAAACAGGATTAATCGCTAAAGAACTAACTCTTTTAGGTGTGTTTTCAGGTAAAGATATGCACAACATTTATCCCAATGGCGATGAAGTATCTAACGTTGATATTGTTTATATCTGCAAAAGCTACGAGGGTGAATTGAAATGTCAGACAGGAGAGGTAGAGAACCTAAAGTTCTTTGATATTTCTGCTTTACCTGATAACATTTTTAAGCCCAATTTACCTGCGATTGAAGAATATATTGTAAAGTATAAAACAAGGTGACGAATAATGATTAAAATAGATGCAGGGGATTTCTTCCTGGTTGAGCCTAGCGAAGAATATGCAGAGCAGATTGCTGAATATAAGCAGGCTTTTCTGGATGCAGATTCCTCAATGGATGGTTGCGGTCCTCTTCGCAGATGCGAGGACCCACTTACATATATTTCAGAGTGCAGAAAATACACATCACCCGAAACACTTCCTGACGGGTGGGTTATATCAACGCAGTTTTTCTACATCCGCAAGACTGACAATCGACTTGTGGGTATGATACAGGTGCGCCATTATTTCAATGATTGGCTTTCAAAGTTTGGCGGTCATATCGGGTATTCAATAAAACCAAGCGAAAGAAGAAAAGGCTATGCAACATCAATGCTCCGTGCCATTCTCCCGTATTGCAAAGACCTCGGTCTTGATAAAATACTCATAACCTGTATTGACGGCAACATAGGTAGCGAGAAAGCAATACTTAATAACGGTGGTGTTTATGAATCAACTGTATATGAACCTGATGGAAAACGCAATTTAAAAAGATTTTGGATAACATTGTAAAGGAAAAATTATGAAAGAAAACCCCATCGCAAAACACTATGACATTTTAATAAACGAAGGCAACGACCCTGTTCACGACCCCGCACCACTTAAAGCGTATATGGATAAGTGGGATGGTCAGGAGTTTATTGATAAAATGCAATTATCAAAGGAAAAGACTGTTCTTGAAATCGGTGTAGGAACAGGCAGACTTGCTGTTCGTACTGCACCACTTTGCAAGGCTTTTTATGGTATCGATATTTCACCCGAAACAATAAAAGGAGCTCAAAAGAACCTTGAAGAATACCAAAATGTAAATCTCATGTGTGATGATTTTATGACATATAATTTCAAACTTACCTTTGATGTTATATATTCATCACTTACATTTATGCATATAAAAGACAAACCAAGTGCTATAAACAAGGCTCGGCAGTTACTTAAAAATGGTGGTTTATTTGTGTTATCTACAGATAAAAACCAAGATAAATATATTGATATCGGTTCAAATAAAATTGAGGTTTATCCCGACACAGCGGCAGATATTACACGGTGCATAAACAATTCGGGTTTACAATTTCTTGAACACTATGAAACTGAATTTGCAAATGTTTTTATTTGCAGGAAATGAAAAAGGACAAAAAATGAAAATAATCAACACTTGTGAAAAAATTAAATCCGTTTTTGCAGATGGTTATGATATTAAATTGTGGCGTGAATATGCAGGTGAAATATCAAAAAATCTTACGTCAAAATGCGAAAACGATGCCAAAAACTATGATTTTGAAAAAGAGGTTCTGCCTGTTCTTGAAAATGCTTTGAATGAAGAAAAAATCGATTTTGTAAGCCGTAATTTTCAAATAGTAATTGACACTTTGAACGAAAATCTTTCAAAGCTTTTTGAGAGCGAGCCTGACATAAATATTATTCTTTATCTTGGACTTTGTAATGGTGCAGGTTGGGCAACTACACTTGACGGCAAAAATACCGTTCTTCTCGGTGTTGAAAAGATTATCGAGCTTAATTGGGGCGATGAAACAAATATGCGCGCCCTGATACTGCACGAAATCGGTCATTTATGGCACAAAATGAACGGAAATCTTTATATTCCTGATTTCACTAAACGCAGAAAAGCTATTCAGCAACTCTATCAAGAGGGTGTTGCTATGGTTTGCGAACAGATTTTATGTGATGATGAATTTTATCATCAGAATAAAGACGGTTGGCTTGATTGGTGCTATGACAACGAGAACGATATAAAGAAAGAATATCTCCGTTGCCTTGATGAAAAAGAAAGTGTTCAGGATTTCTTTGGCGATTGGCAGAGCTACAACGGTCATTCTGATGTGGGCTATTTTCTCGGTTGCCGTTTTGTGCGTCACCTTATGAAAAAGCAGACCATAAAAGAAGTTGCGAATATGAAATACAAGGTAATAAACAAAGCATTCACAGAGTTTGCAAACACGGTTATCGAACCTCTCAAACTCGAAGAATACTACAAGTGCTCTAACATCTGGAACATGAAAGCTCAACCTCTTGCCGAAAAGTGGCGTGAGGAAATTGAGTCGGGCAATCGTCTTGTTTTTATTTATAAAATCAATGGCGAGTTTATAGGTGAGGGTGCATTGGTTTTAGATACAGGCGACCCTGATTATACTATATCTGGTCAGCGTGTTTATGTT
>JAZNIJ010000220.1:0-6828 GCA_045577455.1 Eubacteriales bacterium | reverse complement strand
CTCAAAAAGTAAACTATCAC
Organism: Eubacteriales bacterium; assembly: GCA_045577455.1. Lineage (GTDB taxonomy): Bacteria > Bacillota > Clostridia > Oscillospirales > CAG-382 > SIG653. Next base: position 6,808 of record JAZNIJ010000220.1, on the reverse strand, counting down.
CTTTTGTCATAAATAATGTTATAACTGTTGTAAACAAAATAATGAAAATAAGCGATTTTAGATTTTTAAGCACTAACTTAAACGGTATTTTTGAAAAAGCAACAAGAACAATAATAAATCCCAAAATTAAAGTATACGAACAAGATGAATTTGAAATCAAAGTGGAGACAAGAAACAAAATCAATGATAAAATTTTAATTCTTGGGTCTGTTCGATGTATAATAGAATTTGCAGGGAAATATTGTCCCAGCGAAATATCTTTTAGCATTTATATTTACACTCTTTTTTCTAATATTTTAATCAATGTTTTATGAGCATATTCAGGCGTATATACAGAGCTACCGCTACATATTTTTCTCTTTTCAAGCTCAATAAATAATTTAGTTACCTGAGGCAAATCAAGCCCTGCCGAAAATAGCTTTTCAGCTTTTGAAAAAGTTTCTTCAACTGTGCCAAAGCTGAAAATTTTTCCTTCATTCATTACAAGAATATAATCAGAATATCTTGCGATATCTTCCATACTGTGAGAAATAATAATAACTGTGGTTTTTTTTTCAACTGAATTTTTAACTATGCCACCTAAAATTTCTTCACGCCCAACGGGGTCAAGACCCGAAGCCGGTTCATCCAAAACAAGTATTGATGGTTCCATAGCAACTATTCCTGCTATTGCAACTCTTCTTTTTTGCCCTCCCGATAATTCAAAAGGTGAAGAATCCATAATATTTTCAGAAAGCCCACAAAATTTTGCAGCACTATTTACACGATTTTCAATTTCTTGTTCCGTTAATCCCATATTGGTTGGTCCAAAAGCAATATCTTTTCTAACTGTTTCGCCAAATAATTGATATTCAGGATATTGGAAAGATAAGCCAACTTTAAACCTAACATTTCGTATCTCTTTGGGATTTTCCCAAATATCTTTTCCGTCAAGAAAAACTTTTCCCGTTGATGGCTTAAGCAATCCATTAAGCAACATTGCTAAGGTAGACTTACCGCTTCCTGTTCTGCCTATAACGCCGATAATCTTTTCTTCGGGGAAATCTATACTTATATTGTCTAAAGCAACTTTTTTCATTGATGAAGACTCATTGTATATAACAGAAATATTCTCCAGCGAAAGAGAGGGCATAATTTAACCTTCCTTCTTGTTTAAATAATTATCTATCAATTCAGCAGCTTCCATTGTGTGAAGTACACCCTTTGGAAATTGATAACCATCATCAATAAGCATTTCCATTAGCTGAGTTATTTGGGGAGAAGCAAGAGAAACTGAATTAAGTTTTTTTACATCAGAAAAAATTTCTTTGGGAGTACCATCAGCAACAATTTCAGATTTATTCAATACAATAACTCTATCTGCTTCCACAGCTTCACCCATATAATGGGTTATAGTTATAACAGTTATGCCGCTTTCCTTATTTAGCTTTTTCATAGCAGCAATAATATCTTTTCTGCCTTCCGGGTCAAGCATAGATGTTGCCTCATCAAAAATAATGCACTTTGGCCTCATTGCAAGTATACCTGCAATTGCAACCCTTTGCTTTTGCCCTCCAGATAAATGATTTGTTGAATGATTCTTATATTTTTCCATTCCAACAATTTTCAAACAATCATCAACTATTTTTCTTATTTCCGCTGAAGGGACACCGAGATTCTCGGGAGCAAACGCAACATCATCTTCAACAATTGTTGCAACAAGCTGGTTATCGGGATTTTGAAAAATCATTCCACAACTTTTTCTGATTTCAAAAAAGTTATCATCATCAGCTGTATCATATCCATCAACGATAACATTTCCTTCGTTCGGCAATATAATTCCACAAAGAATTTTTGCTAATGTTGATTTACCGCATCCATTATGACCGATTATTGCAACATACTCACCTTTTTTTATATCCAAATTAAAATTTTCAAATAGCTTTTCATCGTCTTTATATGAAAAAGAAATATTTTTAACAGAAATAAAATTATCCATTAAAGCTCCGTTTTATGGCATCCATCTACTTGAAGCTCCGCAAGGTAAACAAATACCATCAGCAGAAACAGGGATGCCAAGTTCTTGATTATCTATAGTTCCACCGTATTTTTTACAAATATTGGTATGAAGAATATAACCACAGCTTGATGGAGAGAGACCTGTGGTATAAGAATTCAAAAGTAAAAATAATGGTTTATCTGAAAGTAGAAGTGATATGGAAGCAATAAGCCCATCAAGGTCTTTTTCAATCATCCATTTTTCACCACCAGGTCCTCTGCCATATGAAGGTGGGTCAAGGATAATCGCATCATATTTATTCCCTCTTCTGATTTCTCTTTGCACAAATTTAAAACAGTCATCAACAATGTATCTTATTGAATCCGATGGAACATCTGAAAGAGAAGCATTAAGCTTTGCTTTTTGCACCATTCCTTTCGATGCGTCAACATGACAAACTTTAGCCCCTGCTTTGGCTGCAGCAACACTAGCTGCGCCTGTATATGCAAAAAGGTTAAGCACATTTATTTGTCTATGCGATTTTTTAATAAGCTCAGAAAACCAATCCCAATTTGCTGCCTGTTCAGGAAAAATTCCTGTATGCTTAAACCCCATTGGAGAGATTGAAAATTTTAAATCACCATAAGATATTTGCCATTCATCGGGAACATTCTTTTTTACCCATTTTCCTCCACCTTCATTGGAGCGTCTGTATATAGCATCAGCTTTTGTCCAGAGTTTTGAAGTTTTTTGCCCCTTCCATATAACCTGAGGGTCGGGTCTAACTAGGTAATACTTTCCCCATCGTTCCAGCTTTTCACCTTCAGCAACTTCCAAAAGCTCATAGTCGTTCCATTTATCAGAAATGAACATATTATACTTCCTCGTTATCGAATAATCCGCTTTGATATGCATTCATTTTCTTGGGAAGCGGTACACCAAGATGTTTATATGCAGATGAAGTTGCAACTCTACCTCTCGGAGTTCTGTTTAAAAAGCCCAACTGAAGCAAATATGGTTCATAAACATCCTCAAGAGTTACAGTTTCTTCATTTGTAATTGCTGCAAGTGTATCAAGTCCAACGGGACCACCGTTAAAATGATGGATTATTGCCTCTAACATTCTTTTATCGGTTGAATCCAAGCCAAGCTCATCTACATCAAGACTTTTTAAAGCCATATCCGCAATGTCTCTGTCTATAATGCCATCACCTTTTATATCCGCAAAATCTCTTACTCTTTTAAGAAGACGGTTTGCGATACGGGGTGTTCCTCTTGAACGTTTTGAAATCTCAAAAGCACCGTCACTTGTTATTTCAGTATTTAATATTCCAGCACTACGAGTTACAATACTTGCAAGCTCCTCAGGAGTATATAATTCAAGGCGAAATAAAACTCCAAATCTATCTCTAAGCGGAGAACTTAACTGACCTGCACGAGTTGTAGCACCAATCAATGTAAATGGCTTTAATGGAATACGAATGCTACGGGCAGAAGGTCCTTTTCCCATCATCAGGTCAAGCACAAAATCTTCCATAGCAGGATACAAAACTTCCTCAACAGCTCTTGATAAACGGTGAATTTCATCGATAAACAAAATGTCATTTTCTTCAAGAGTTGTCAGCAATGCAGCAAGATCTCCTGCTTTCTCAATAGCAGGTCCAGAAGTAATTTTTAAATTAACCCCAAGCTCCGATGCAATAATAACGGAGAGGGTCGTTTTTCCAAGTCCAGGGGGGCCATGTAACAGAACATGGTCAAGACATTCGCCACGATTTTTTGCAGCTTGCATAAAAACCTTTAAGTTATCTTTTACCTTCTCTTGTCCAACATATTCATCAAGAGTTTTAGGACGGAGAGAAAATTCTGTATCCATATCACTGATGCTACTATTTGTATCAACTATTCTATTTTCAAAATCAAAATCCTGATTTGAATTTATTGCCATTTTTTATTCCTCACTGTTTTGCAAGTATTTGCAATGCATTTGTGATAATATCAGCAGTATCGCCTGTTTTATCTATCTTTTCAATAACTTTCAAAACAACTGCTCTTTGATATCCCAAAGCTACCAATGTATTAACAGCATCTGAAACATTTGTATTTGAAACTTTTGGTATAGATGACACATTTGAAACATTTACTTTGGGAAGTTTATCTTTAAGCTCTATAATAATTTTTTGTGCAGTTTTAGAACCAACGCCCTGAGCTCCCGCGAGTGCTCTCGAATCGCCAGCACTAATAACATCACACAAGCTCTCAACACTGAAGTAAGAAAGTATGGAAATTGCACCTTTAGGGCCAACTCCTGAAACAGAAATTAGTTTTTTGAAAATATCAAGTTCTTCTTCAGTTGAAAAGCCATATAAATCTTGAGCGTCCTCTCTTACTATAAGGGTAGTATACAAAAGAACCTCTGAGTTTAACTTCGGCGTTAAATAATTCTTCGTTGACAAACTTGTATAAATTTTATAACAAACTCCACCACAATCTACTGCAGCAAAATTATCAACAAGAATTTCAAGTTTTCCTTTAATATAGTAAAACATACTCTATCCCCTTTTGGCAGTTGTATGCATTGAGAAATTAGCGTGACAAATAGCAATTGCAAGAGCATCAGCGGTATCATCGGGCTTGGGAGCAGATTTAAGATTTAAAAGAACTTTAATCATATACATAACCTGTTGTTTTTCTGCTCTGCCATAACCTACAACGCTACTTTTAACCTGCAAAGGAGTATATTCAAAAAGAGGTATTCCGCATTTTGCAACAGCAGTTAGTATTGCTCCCCTTCCTTGGGCAACATCAATTGCAGTTTTAACATTTTTATTAAAGAATAATTCTTCAATTGCAACAGCATCGGGCGAATGGCGCCTTATCAACTCAGAAATACAATCGTATATTTCGCACAATCGTTTTTCCAAAAGTACACCTGCTTTAGTTGTTATTGTGCCAAAATCCAAAGGAACGAACTTACCATTTACAGCAGAAATAACACCGTATCCAACAGTTGCAATGCCAGGATCAATGCCTAATATAATCATATAACTCCCCAATACATTCCTTATCAAATTATTTTATCATAATAATCTGATATAGTCAACAAGTATTTATTATTCCATTGTAACAAATTTAACAAAATTATTTATTCTATCATTGATTATGGTTATCTATTTCAGATTTTGATTTCTGTTTTTTCAGCTCTATCATTATACTTATCTGAATAGGCAAAGCTAAAGCAAAAGAGCAAAAATCTGACATAGTCTGAGACAATAAAACACCGTTAAAGCCAATAAATTTTGGAACTAATGCAATTATGGGAATGAAAAATAATCCCTGTCTCGCAACAGCAAGTATTGATGCACGAAATACCTTTCCCATACTTTGAAGCATCATATTGCTCATAATAACAAGCCCCATAAATGGCAAGGAGAAGCACTGATAATACAGGGCTTTAACACCAATATTTACAACATATTCATCATTTCTGACCATGCTCACCAATGGCGTTGCAAGTAAAGCATATATCAAAGCAATTAAAGTTAAAAAGAATGTAGAACAAATAACGCAAAATTTAAACGCTTCTCTTACTCTATCATATAATTTAGCTCCATAACTATATGCACAAACGGGTTGAAAACCCTGCCCGAACCCAATTAAAGCAGAAGAAGCAAAAAACATCACCTTTGATACAACAGTCATCGCAGTAATAGCAATATCTGCGGCTTTCAATGCAAGTTCATCTGTCATATTGTCGGGAGAAATATTCAAAATTTCAGCCGCATTGGAATAACCATATTCTTTCGCAACACGGTTGAGCATCAATGTCGAAACACTCGCAAGTCCCTGTCTTAAAAGAGACGGAGCACCACCTATACATATTTCCTTATATAACTCCAAGCTCGGCTTGAAATTTTTTATTTTAATTGTAAGACAATCTGATTTTATATTTACAACGAAAAGGATAATGAAGCCAATAATCTGACTAACTACAGTTGCAAGTGCTGCACCACCAGTTCCCATTTTAAATGTTATTATAAATAATGGATCAAGAAAAAGATTGATAACAGCTCCAATCGTAATTCCAACCATAGAATAAACTGCATTTCCTTGAAACCTGATTTGGTTATTAAGAACATAAGACCCCATCATAAAGGGAGCGCCAATCAACAGAATAATTATGTAATCTTTAGCATATATAGAATTAGTTGCCGTTGCTCCAAGTAAATCTATCATTGGATTTATAAAAATATAGCCAAAAACTGCGATAGCAACACCTAAAATCATTGATGAATAAAAACCAACAGAAGCCATTATTTCAGCTGTTTTTACATCTTTTTTTCCCAATGAACGAGATATAAAATTTCCCGAGCCAAATCCGCAAAAGAATCCAAGTGCCTGAATTACAGCCATAACGGGCAAAGCAACTCCAACACCTGCAGAAGCAGCATTATCCATTTTCCCAACAAAGTATGTATCAGCCATATTATAAAATGATGTTACAAGCATACTGATTATTGTTGGAATTGCTAACCTTGGGATTAGCTTACTAACAGAATCTTTTGTCATTTTATCAAATTTTTGTTTTTGTGCCTTATCCATATGTTACCGTTACAATTATAATTTTTCTTATTCAATATAACACAATTCACTTCATTAAGCGAATTGTGTTATAAAATTGTATTTCAATAATCGAGTAGGAGGGATTTTCTCCCTCCTCTCACACCACCGTACGTGCCGTTCGGCATACGGCGGTTCAACTCAAAATTAAATATGTGGTACCTTTAGGTAGTAGTCATAAATACTGATTAAGCCTCGCTTGGTCAGTAT